>JADGGF010000014.1 GCA_019690055.1 Micromonosporaceae bacterium | reverse complement strand
CCACCGTGACCGCGCCCGCCGGCGCCCGGCCCGGCTCACCGGGGCCGGCAGGACCGGCCGCTGGGGCGGCGCCGCCGGCGGCCGATGCGGACTGCCAGCATGCGGGCTGCCCTGATGCGGGCCGTCAGGATGCGGGCCGGCGGTCGGCGACCACCCGGGCCCGACCCGGCCGTCGGCGACCGGTCGATCGAAGCCGCGGTCGTCGTAGCCGGCAGCGGAGTACGGCGCGGGGGTCGTGTCGCGGCCACGGCTGCGGTCGTCGTCGCCCGCCCGGCGACGGTCGCGCGGCGGTTCCCAGTTCGTCATCCGCCAGTCCCGATCGTCTCGCTGATGGTCGCCCACTGGTACTGTCAGAAATCCGGCGGACGCACTGTAGCAGTCGGTCTGCGTCGCATCAACGAAAAGCACTGTCTCAGGCCGTGGTGGGCGATTCGCCTGGTGCCTCCCCGTATCGGCCATCCCTCTCGGGCGCTCCCAGCATCCCGCGATCCCGTGATGACCTAATCACGCACCGTCACCACGAATCGATGGGATTGATGATCACCGGACCAAGGGGCTCGCCGCCGGTCAGGATCTGCTGGGTGCGGCGCAGCGCCGGCAGCAGCACACCGTCCTGATTGGACAGAAGCACCACCGTGTAGAGGTCGGGGTACATGTTGAGCTCGACCTCGTCTCCCGGGAGACGTCAGTGCCGGGGAGTCGATGGATTTCGTGCTGCTGATGCGCGGGGTCGCGAGCCTCGCCGGGATCGCTGTCGTCGCGACCATCACCGACATCACCGCCGGCGCGTTGATCGGCGGTCTCCTGCTGACCGGCCCCGGCATCCGGAGCACCGCGCTCGTCGGCGGTCTTATCACCGTGCTCGCGCTCGCGCTGGCCGTCGTCGAGCAGCGCGACGCCCGGACGAGGCCCGGCGGATGCGCCGACCGACCTACGCCGAGGCAAGAAACGCCGTACGGGGCCGATAGGCCGCGCCGCCCGATCGGCGCGGGGTTGGCCGGATCGGCCCGCCCGGGGGCGCCCCGGCGCTAGGCTGAGCCCGAGGTCAGGGGCTGTACGGCGGCCGCATGACGGTGACCAGTCCGGGATCAGGCCCGAATGGTCGGAGCACAAACGGTCGGGGCACAAACGGTCGGGGCACGGTGACCCTGACGGCCCCGGGAGACACCTGAATCGGGTGCAGCGGTGGGTATCTGCCCGTCACCGAAAGGCTTTCCCGCCCGCGAAGGCTTTGGAGTTGATGATGACGGCTCGACACCACAGGACTCGACAACGCGCCAGCACCGACCCGGGTCGGTGGGGACGCCGGCTGGGCTGGCTCAGTATCGGCCTGGGCACACTGCACCTGGCCGCGCCCGGCCTGGTGCGTCGCGTCGGCGGCGTGGACGACTCGGCGGCGTCGCGGACGGTCGTTCGCCTGATCGGTGCGCGGGAGCTGGTCCACGGCGCGGGTCTGCTGTTCGGCCGGAACACGCGCGGGTGGGTCTGGAGCCGGGTCGGGGGCGACGCCCTCGACCTGGCCAGCCTCGGCGTCGCGCTGGCCCGCCGACGCGGCATCCGCCGGGCTCGCCTGATGGGAGCGACCGGCGCGGTGCTGGCGATGACGGCCGTTGATGTGGCCACCGCCGTCCGGGCCGGGCGGTCGCGGGCGAGGCGCCTGATGGAGCTGACCGGGACGACCACCATCCGCCGGCCGCGGTCGGATGTGTACGCGTTCTGGCGCCGGCTGGAGAACCTGCCCCGGTTCATGACGCACCTCGACGAGGTGGAAGAGATCGACGCCCGGCACAGTCGCTGGCGAGCGACGGCGCCGTTCGGCCGAACGGTGTCGTGGGACGCCGAGATCATCCAGGACATCCCGGATACCCGCATCGCCTGGCGCTCGGCCGGGGACGCCGCCGTGCGCAACCTGGGCACGGTGACGTTCACGTCGGCGCCGGACGGGGTGAGCACCGAGGTACGGGTGCGGATCGCCTACGACCTGCCAGGGGGCCGACTGGGCGCGGCGGTGGCGAAGTTCTTCGGGGAGGAGCCGCACCAGCAGGTCGCCGACGACCTCCGGCGGCTCAAGCAGGCGCTCGAAACCGGTGATGTCGTGCGATCCGAGGGAGCGTTGTGGGGCGAGCGGGCTCGCAAGGAGTTTCCGCAGCGACCGGCAAAGCCACCCAGGGCCGATGAGCTTGTCCGGGGAGCCGATGAGCTGGTCCGGGCGGCCAACGAGCTTGTGCGGGGAGGACTGGCATGAAGGCAGTCACGTGGGCCGGCCCGAACCACGTCGAGGTGCGGCAGGTCGATGAGCCGGTCATCCTTAACGAACGCGACGCGATCGTCCGCGTGACATCGACGGCAATCTGTGGCTCGGATCTGCACCTGCTCGACGGGTATGTCCCGACCATGCAGAACGGCGACGTCCTCGGCCACGAGTTCATGGGTGAGGTGGTCGAGGTCGGGCCGGGGGTCGACCCGAGCCGGTTGCGCGTCGGGGACCGCGTCGTGGTTCCCTTCCCGATCGCCTGCGGGTCGTGCAACGCGTGTGCCGCGCAACTGTACGCGTGTTGTGAGAACAGCAACCCGAACGCGGGCATCGCCGAGAAGCTGTACGGGCACCCGATCGCCGGCCTCTTCGGCTACTCGCACCTGGCCGGGGGTTTCGCCGGCGGGCAGGCGGAGTACGCCCGGGTGCCGTTCGCCGACGTGGGCCCGCTCAAGGTGCCCGACGGCCTCACCGACGAGCAGGTCCTGTTCCTCTCCGACATCCTGCCGACCGGGTACATGGGCGCCGAGATGTGCGACATCCAGCCCACCGACGTGGTCGCCGTCTGGGGCGCTGGACCGGTCGGGCAGTTCGCCATCGACAGCGCCCGGATGCTCGGGGCGGCCATGGTGGTGGCGATCGACAAGGAACCGTACCGGCTCAGCCTGGCCGAGCAGGCGGGGGCGATCCCCATCAATTTCACCGAGGCCGACGTACGCGCCGAGCTGCTCGAGCTGACCGGTGGACGCGGCCCGGACAAGTGCATCGACGCCGCCGGGATGGAGGCCACCCACGGCAGCATGCCCATCGACGTCTACGACCGGGCCAAACAGGCCGTGCGCGCCGAGACCGACCGTCCACACGCACTCCGCCAGGCGATCCTGTCCTGCCGCAGCGGCGGCATCGTCTCGGTCATCGGAGCGTACGGCGGTTTCATCGACAAGTTCCCGGTCGGTGCCTGGATGAACCGGGGCCTGACCCTGCGCAGCGGCCAGTGTCACGTCCAGCGGTACATGGCGCCGCTTCTCGAACGCATCCAACGTGGTGACATCGACCCGACGCGCGTCATCACCCACACGATGTCCCTGGACGAGGCGCCGCACGCCTACGACCTGTTCAAGAACAAGCAGGACGACTGTCTCAAGGTCGTGCTCAGACCCTGACCGGTGGCGCGGCGTCGCGTCGACCGCCTCGACGCCGCCGGTCGCGGTCGCCGCGTCCTGTCCTTCGTCCCGTCCAGGGGGACTTCCGACCCTGGGAGCACGCCGGGCCATGGCCGCAGCATCAACCTGAGGTCCACTCCCTGCGGCCAAGGAGGTCCCGCCATGGTCCGGCCCCACGACATCACCGATCTGTACCTGGCTCCCGTGGTCCTGGCCATCGACGCCGAACTGGAAGCGCTGCGCGGCAAGAGCTACGACGACATCCTCATGTACGTCGCCCTGGCGACCAACCGGGAGCCGCGCACCCGCATCGAGAAGCGCAAGTACTTTATCGAAGCAGTGACGAAGTTTCACGAACTGCACGGCTGGGAGGTCACCTGCCACCCGCGGGGTCTCCGGCTGACCCATGACGGGCACCAGATCGTCCTCGGCCTGCCGCCGGCGGTCTATTCCTACCTGGAGCTGTCCGACGAGGAGACGCCGGACGAGCCGGCGTGACCCAACGCCGAGCGCCGGGCCGCCCGCCTGTCGCAGGCGACCCGCGATACGTCGACAGCACCGCCGACCCGAGCTACGGGCGGCCCTTCCCTTGGGCGAGGACCGCCCCGACTCGCTGAAGTCCGCCACTGGCCGGCCGACGCGACTCCGCCGGCCAGGCCGGCCACTACGACGCGGTGGGGCTGCGGGTATGGTACGGACACCAGTTTCCTTGTCACCCTCACGAGTGAGGCCAGGATGTGGAACTCCTACTCGACGGCGGGCCCGGTCGGCATAACGGCCGAGATCATCACGATTCCCGGTGGTGACGGCGGCGAGACGCATGCGTACCACGCCCGTCCCATCACCGACGCACCGCTGCCCGGGATCGTGCTCGTCCACCACATGCCAGGCTGGGACGAGTTCTACCTGGAAACCGCGGAACGACTCGCTCGGCACGGCTACGAAGTTATATGCCCCGATCTGTACTGCCGGTTCGGACACGGCACCCCCGACGACGTGACGGCGAAGGTCCGCAGCGAAGGCGGGGTGCGGGACGACTCGGTGGTCGCCGACGGCGCGGCGGCGCTCGCCTGGCTGCGTGCCCGGCCAGGTCACAACGGCAAGGTCGGCGTCATGGGCACCTGCTCCGGCGGACGACACGCGCTGTTGATCGCCTCCCGAGTGCGCGGCTTCAACGCGGTGGTTGACCTCTGGGGTGGCGGGGTGGTCGCCAAGCCGGAGGAGGCGACGCCGGCGCGCCCGGTCGCGCCGGTGGAGTACACGGCCGACCTCGAGGCGCCGCTGTTGGGAATCTTCGGCAACGACGACCAGAGCCCCAGTCCGGAGGAGGTCGACGCGCACGAGGAGGCGCTGCGCCGGGCGGGCAAGTCGTACGAGTTCCACCGCTACGACGGTGCCGGGCACGGTTTGATGTATTACCACACGCCGCAATACCGGCCGACCCAGGCGATGGACGCCTGGAACAAGGTCTTCCGGTTCCTCGCGACCCATCTCAAGGCCTGACCCCGGCCAGGCGCCCGGACCGCCAGCAACGCCCGTGACCCGCAGGCAGACGCCCCTGACCGCAAGGAGACGCCGATGTGCACGAATATCGCGACCAGCTCGCCGGTGCGAGGGGTCGGCATGGGTGCCGATGGGTGGTTCCCGCTGACGAAGGCGACCGTCGGATACGACCACGCCACGCACAGCGAGGACGAGCACGCGGTCCTCATCGATTTCACGAACTACGATATTGGCCTGCACGCGCGGGTCGCGGTGGAGCTCGACCTCGAGTCGGCGCGCGCGCTGCTCGCGCAGCTGCAGGACGTCCTGGAGCAGGCGGAGGCGAGCGGCATGCGCTGACCGACGGCCGGCGCGAGCCCGGCCGGTGGTTGCTCACGTATCGACCAGCGCCGCGACGATCGACGCCCGAGCCGCGCGGCGGGCGGGCAGGACCGCGGCGAGCGCGGCCGTGACGGCGACCAGCACCACGATGCCGGCGAACCAGGCCCACGGCACCACCACGACCGGATCCCAGCCCGCCAGGGCCTTGCCGGACAGGATCGCGCCGTAGACCAGCCCGTACGTCAGGCCCACGAGCGCGCCGACCGCGGCCATGACCAGGGCCTCCAGGATCAGCGTGGCGCGCAGCTGCCCGCGGGTCAGGCCCAGCGCGCGGATCGTGGCCGACTCCCGCGTCCGCTCGACGACCGACAACGCCAGCGTGTTGGCGATGCCGAACAACGAGATCACCACGGTGATCGCCAGCAGGCCGGCGACGACGGCGAGGATGCCGTTCACGGTGGACTCGAGATCGCTGCGCAGATCCGCCACGCTCCCGGCGGAGACCAATGGAAACTCGTCGGCGAGTTCGTCGAGCGCCGCCAGCGACTGCGCCGCCGAGACCCCAGGCGCCGTCTTCGCCAGCACCGCGATGTCGGGCGCGTCGCCGGCCAGCGACTCAAGGTCGCTCCACACGACGAGCAGATCCAGGTTGGCCGCGCCGGGGGCCAGCGCCACGGCCGACGCCGCGATCCGTACGTCCAGAGTGGACTGACTGCCCACAACCGACAGGGTCGCCCCGACCGGGGTCGCACCGAGCCTCGTCCGACTCGTCGCGACGATGGCCGTCCCCGGCCTCAGCTCGGCCAGGGTGCCCTCACTGATCGACGGCGTGACGAGGGCGCCCAACGAACCCGGGTCGACGGCCCCCACACGCACCTCGGTGCCGTCGACGGTGGCGGACACGGCGCGAACCTGCGCCACGGCGGAGAACTCGGGCCGGGCCCGCAGCGCGTCGGCGTAGCCGGCGGGCAGCGCCGGGTCGATGTCGCCGTAGCGCAGGCCGGTGGCGATGACGTCCACGGGGAACTGCCCGGCGATCTGGCGCGCCGCCGTCGTGCTCAGGCTGGACAGCACGACACTGAACACCGACATCAGCCCGATCCCGATCATCAGGGTCGCGGTGGTGATGGCGGTGCGGCCCGGGTTGGCGCGGGCGTTCGCGGTGGCCAGCCGGGCCGGCGTCCCGAACAGCCGGGCGGGCACCGCCCCGATCACCGTGCAGAGCGCCCCGATGAACAGGGGTGAGGCCACCAGAACGGCCAGGAAGGTCACGACGCCGCCGAGCACGATGAGCACCGCTCCGGTGTTCGGGTCGGACTCGCCCACGCCGAGAATGGTGGCGGCGATCCCGACGACTCCGACGAGACCCGCGAGGACGGCGCGCAGCACCCGCCGACGCCGGCCGGTCGGCCCGGTCGGCTGGTCACGGAGCGCAGCCAGCGGCGAGGTTCGCGTGGCCCGGACCGCCGGGACGACCGCGGAGACGACGGTGACCGCGAGTCCAAGCACCAGGCCGGCCACCACCGGCGCCGGACCGACGACCGCCGCCCCGACCGCGAGGTCGACGTCCAGCTGTCCGACGAGCAACGCGACCAGCCCGAAGGCGACGCCGATGCCCAACAGGATGCCCGCGGCACCGCCGACCAGGCCGACGATGGCCGCCTCGAGCAGCGTGGCCCGGAAGATCTGGCCGCGCTTGGCGCCGAGGCAGCGCAGCAGGGCGGTCTGCCGGACGCGCATCGCCGCGAGCACCGCGAAGGTGTTGTAGATGACGAAGGCGGCGACGACCAGGGCGACGACACCGAAAAGCAGGAGGAAGACCCGGAAGCCGTCCAGCCAGCGCGCGGCCTCGGCGATGAGCGCGCTCCGTCGCTGCTCGCCGGTGACGACCTGCACACCCGGGCCGAGCTGGGCCGACACGGCGGCAGCGAGGCGGTCCGGATCGACGCCCTCGCGAGCCTCGATGGCCAGCTCCTCGTAGCCGTCGACCCCGGTGAGCGTGGCGAGGACCGCCGCCGGCAGCCCGACCACGCTCTGACCGGAGAACCGCTGGTCCACCCCGAAGTCAAGCAGTCCGACCACCGCGAACCGGTGCCGAACGCCCTCCGGGTCGACGACGACGATGGTGTCGCCGACCCGGTATCCCAACCGCTCCGCCGAGTCGGTGTCCAGTAGCGCCTCCCCCGGCCCGGGCGTCCGGCCGTCGACGTCGTACGGCCGCAGGCGGGCGTCGCCGTCGACGGCGATGCCGTAGCCGACCCGGCCGAGGTTGGTGACCGGGCGTCCGTCCCGGTTGAGCAACGCCAGGCGGGCGACCATCCGCCCGTCGGCGGCGGCGACGTCGGGGAGGCGCCGGACCGCCGCCAGCGACGCCGCGGGCAGCAGCGCCGGCGTCTCGCCCGTGTCGGCCGGCAGGACCGACACATCGACGTTGATCGCCGATCGGGCGTACGCGTCGGCGTAGCCCTGGCGCGCGGTATCGGCGAACACGACCGTGCCGACCACGAAGGCGACCCCGAACACCACGGCGAGCGTGGTGGCGGCCAGGCGGCCGACGTGGGCCCGCAGGTTCGCCAGTACGGTCCGCAGCATCACGCCCCCCGGGTCCGCAGGTGGTCGAGTATGCGCTTTGGCGTGGGATCGCTGATCCCGCCGGCGATACGGCCATCGGGCAGCACCACGGCCGCGCGCGGCGAAGTTTCGGTCGGTGTCGCCACGGTGGAGACGATAAAGATCGCACGCCGCCCCGCACAGCGCGGGCAGGTCGAGTCGCGGTCGACGACCTGGGTCGCGCGCGGACGAACTGATTCGTGAGGGGAACGAGTGTCCATGTCGGACACAGAGAACAGGCGGGAATCGAGCTGACGCCGTCCCGCCACTTTCAACCTATACCGCACGGGTGGTCTTGCGGCAAGACCGGGGTGATACGGCAGAATCGCCCGGCCGGAGCCGGGACAGGCGGGAATCTGGGGATTCGCGGCGTACGTGTAGGTACGGTCGGCGCAGCCGACCGCGGGACCATCAGGCCGAAATCGACAGTAGCGAATGGGTGGAGTTCATGATCGACGTGATCGTGGTCGGGGGCGGGCCGACCGGGCTGATGCTGGCCAGCGAACTGCGGCTGCACGGCGTGCCGGTGCTCGTGCTGGAGAAGGAGACGGAGCCGACCAGGCAGGTCCGCGCGCTCGGTCTGCACGTGCGCAGCATCGAGATCATGGACCAACGGGGGCTGCTGGACCGGTTCCTCGCCCACGGTAGGCAGTACCGGGTCGGCGGCTCCTTCGCCGGCATCGCCAAACCGTGGCCGGAGCGGATGGACACCGCGCACGCCTACATCCTGGGCATGCCACAGACCATCATCGATCGGCTGCTGGCCGAGCGCGCCACCGAGCTCGGCGCCGACATCCGGCGCGGCTGCGCGCTGGTCGGGCTGACTCAGGACGAGGAGACAGTGACCGCCGAGCTGGCCGACGGCACCCGCCTGCGCTCGCGTTACCTGGTGGGTTGTGACGGTGGCCGCAGCACGGTGCGCACACTGCTCGGCGTCGGGTTCCCCGGCGAGCCCGCCCGGACCGAGTGGCTGTTGGGCGAGATGGAAATCTCCGTGCCGCCGGAGACCCTGACCGCCGTGACCGCCGAGGTCGACGCCCACGATCTGCGCATCGGACCCGCCCCTCACGAGGAAGGGCTGTACCGCATCGTCCTGCGCGCCGAATCCGTGGCCGAGAACCGAGCGGCGGCCCCGACCTTCGCCGAGTTCCAGCAGCGGTTGCGCGCGGTCGCCGGGACCGACCTCGGCGTGCACTCGCCGCGCTTCGTGTCCCGCTTCGGCGACGCCACCCGGCTGGCCGAGCGCTACCGGGTCGGCCGCGTGCTGCTAGCCGGCGACGCGGCGCACATCCACCCCCCGACGGGCGGGCAGGGGCTCAACCTCGGCATCCAGGACGCGTTCAACCTCGGCTGGAAGCTCGCCGCCGAGGTCGGCGGCTGGGCACCGGCCGGGCTGCTGGACAGCTATGAGGCCGAGCGGCGCCCGGTAGCCGCCGAGGTGTTGGACATCACCCGCGCCCAGACCGAGCTGATGTCGTCCGGGCCCGGCCCGGCGGCGGTTCGTCGCCTGCTGGCGGAGTTGATGGAATTCGACGAGGTGAGTCGGTACCTCACCGAGAGGATCACCGCGATCGGAGTTCGCTACGACCTCGGCAAGGGGCACGAGCTACTCGGCCGGCGGATGCGGGACATGACGCTGACGCGAGGCCGTCTCTACGAGCGGATGCACGCCGGGCGGGGACTGCTCCTCGACCAGACCGGCCAGCTTTCGATCGCGGGATGGGCCGACCGCGTCGACCACGTCGTCGACACCAGCGAGGAACTGGACGCACCCGCCGCGCTGCTCCGGCCGGATGGTCACGTTGCCTGGGTCGGCGACGATCAGCGTGATCTGCTCGAACATTTGCCTCGATGGTTCGGCGCCGAGGGCCGGTCATCGTAGGCCGTTCGTCACGTCGGCGGACGCGGCCCAGCCCCTGGGCCGGGGCGACCGAGGTGGCCGAGCAGGCTGACGTCGTTACGCTCCAGCCGCCCTTGCTCGGGCCGGTCAAGTCGGCGAGCAGGACCGGCAAGCGGGCGTGACGACGGCACCACGGCCGGGAAACCGGGCGCGTCGCGCCGGTCCTCCCGACCGTGGTGCCGATCGGTCCGTTGCGCCCGAACCGGTCAGGGCGCGGTGATGGCGGCCAGGATGTCGAGCCGGGCGGCTCGGCGGGCCGGGAGCAGGCCGGCGCCGAGCCCCGCCACCACGGCCACCGCGGCGACCAGGACGAGCTGGCCCCAGGGGACGACCACCGGCATGGCGACCGCCTCCCCGATGGTGCCCACGGTGACGGCGCCGATCCCGAGGCCGAGGCCCAGACCCACCGCGGTCGCCAGCACGGCGACGAGGACGGCCTCGAGGCGCACCATCCACCGCACCTGGCCCCGCGTGGTGCCGACCGCCCGCAGCAGCCCGATCTCCCGACGACGCTCCACAATAGACAGGGCCAGGGTGTTGGTGATGCCGAGCGCGGCGATCGCGACGGCGAACAGCAGCAGCGCCGAGACCAGGCCGAGGATCTGGTCCACCATCAGCGTCCGCGCCGCCACCGCCGCCGCCTGGTCACGCAGCTCGGCGGTCGGCGCGCCGGCCAGGGCCGACTCGAGCGCGCTCCGCCCGGCCGCCGGCTCGATTCCGTCGGCGTAGGCGACGAAGATGCTCGCGTCGACGTTCTCCACAAAGTGACGGCTGTAGGTACTCAAGGAAATGAAATAGTCTGTCGACAACGCCTGAGCATCGCGGTCCCGCATGAGCCCCACCACCGGCAGCCGCTGCGTTCCCGTCCGGGCGAAGGTCATGGTCACGTAATCGCCGACCCCGACGCCCCGCTGCCGGGCGGTGTAGTCGGCGAGAACGACCCCACCGTCGGCCAGCGCAGCAAGATCCCCGGCGACCATGCGCACCGAGGCGACCTCCGGCAGCGTCACCGGGTCCACCGCCGCCAGGGCCCGAGTGACGCCGACGTCCTTCCAGTGCCCGTACCGCATCGGCGAAGCGACATCGACCTCCGGCAGTGCGGCGAGGCGGGGAGCCAGGTCGGCGGGCAGGCCGCCCAGCATCTCGTTCCGGGAACTCTGCACGACCACATCGGCGGTGACCGTCTCGGTGTACGAGCTCGCCACCGAGTCCTTGACCGACTGGGCCACCACGCCCATGAAGGCCATCAACGCCAACCCGATCGCGAGGGCCATGGCTGTGGCGGCCGTACGCCGCGGGGCACGGGCCGCCGACCGCCGGGCCAGCCGGCCGGCGACGCCGGCGAGGTCGAGCGGCCGGCCCACCACCCGGGCCAGGGTGGCCGCCACGGCCGGCCCGAGCAGCGCGAAACCGGTGACGACGGCGACGGCACCGAGCACGAGCGCGGTGGCCCCGCCCGCGATCAGGGCCGCGACACCGAGGGCGGACAGGATTGCCCCGACCACGACTCGCGTCCGGCCGACGGCCACGCCGCCGCTGGAGTCGCGCAGCGCCGCCACCGGCGCGACCCGGGCGGCCCGGCGAGCCGGCCCGAGGGCGGCCAGCACCGTGACCCCGGCCCCCACGACGAGGCCGACCAGCACGGTGCGCGGCGCGACGACGACCCCGCCGCTCGGCACGGAGATGCCGAAGGCCCCGACCAGACCGCGCAGGGCGGCGCCCGTGCCCACTCCCAGCGCTACGCCGGCGACGGCCGCGATGAGGCCGACCACCAGGGCCTCCCCGAGCACGTTGCCCAGGATCTGGCGATCGGTCGCCCCGGCGGCCCGCAACAGGGCCAGCTCCCGGGTGCGCTGCGCGATCATGATGGAGAAGGTATTCGCGATGAGGAATGCGCCGACGAGCAGCGCGGCGGCCGCCAGAGCGAGCAGCATGAGGCTCAGGTAGCCGAGCTGGGTCTTGGCCGCGGCCGCGCTGGCCGCCGCGACGTCGGTGCTGGCCGTGACGGAGTAGGTGGGCCCGAGCTCACCCGCGAGCCGCTCGCGCACGTCGGCGACGTCAGCCCCGTCGGCCACGTCGACCGACAGTTCCGTGGCGCGGTCGCCGAGCGCCAGCAACTCACGCGCGGTGGCCAGGTCGACCAGGGCGACGGTGCCGTTGGGCAACCCGTCCAGGCCGCCGAGGCCGACGAGGCCCACGACACGCAGCGGCGCGCTCGTCACCGCACGAACGGTCACGGTCTCGCCTACCTCGATGCCGTACTGGCGGGCTGTCCGTACGTCCACCGCGACCTCGCCAGCCGCGGGCGCCCGTCCAGATCGGACGGTGAACGCGCCGAACGGCGGCGACGCCCAGGACATCAGCAGCGACGCACCGGTCGGCACGATCGCCTCGCCATCGACCTCGATGATCCCGCTACCGCGGGCAATCGGCTGGACCACGGCCACGCCGGCCACGGAGCGGACGCGGTCGGACAGGTCGGCCGGCACGGGGTCCCGTTCGACCTCGACGCCCATGGCCTCGTCGAAGGCCGCGCTGCTCCGCACCGTGAGATCGGCCTCGGCGGCCGCGGTCCGGAACTGGTCGTCGATCAACTTCATCGAGGTGTCGACCAGCACGAGGCTGCCGGTCACCAGGGTCACGCCGAGCAGCACGGCGAACAGGGTCAGGGCCAGGCGCCCTCGATGAGCCAGGGTCTGACGCACTGCGAGTTTCCACATGGGAATCACTTCGCCTTCTTCAGGGCAGGCGCACCGAGGCGCGCCATGCGGGACAGAATGGTGTCGACCGTCGGCGCCGCCAGGTCGTCGACAACCCGCCCATCGGCGAGGAACACGACGCGGTCGGCGTAGGCGGCGGCGGTGGGGTCGTGGGTGACCATGACGATGGTCTGGCCGAATTCGTCGGCCGCGTGCCGGAGGAACTTCAGCAGTGCCTCGCCGGCCTGGGAGTCGAGGTTGCCGGTTGGCTCGTCCGCGAAGACGATCTCCGGCCGGGCGACCAGGGCCCGAGCCACGGCGACCCGCTGCTGCTGCCCACCGGAGAGCTCCGACGGGCGGTGACGCAGCCGGTCGGCCAGCCCGAGGGTGGCGACGAGCTCGTCGACCCAGGCCGGGTCGGGTCGGCGGCCGGCCAGTGTCAGCGGCAGGGCGATGTTCTCCGCGGCGGTGAGAGCAGGTACCAGGTTGAAGCTCTGGAAGACGAACCCGACGCGCTCCCGCCGCAGCAGCGTCCGTTGCCGCTCGCTGAGCCCGGCCAGGTCGGTCTCGCCGAGCAGCACCTGGCCGGCGTCGACCCGGTCGAGACCGGCCAGGACATGCATGAGCGTCGACTTGCCCGAGCCGGACGGGCCCATCACCGCCGTGAAGCAACCAGCGTCGATACTGAGGCTGGCCCCGTCGAGGGCCCGAACCGCGGTCTGTCCCTTTCCGTAGATCTTGACGACGTCTCGCGCCTGGACCGCGACGGTGGTTGCCGTCGTTGTCGGTGTGAGAAGAGTGCTTGGCATGGCATCCTCCGCTGGTTGGCAGTGGGTTGTGCCAGCAGAGTCGCCGGAGCGGCTGTCCAGCTACTGGCCATGCGCTGGCCTCGCCGCGCGCCGGCCAGGCCTGGTGGACAGCGCGCGGACAGCGGCCGGTGGCAGCCTGGTCCGCGTGAGCGCATCCGAGGTAACCATCGTCCTCAATGGACCGTTGTGCCGGCGCTGCGTACGCCGGTTCAGCCGTCAGATCAGTGACGTTCCCGGGGTGGTGTCTCTGCGGGTGGACGCCCGCCAGGGAAGACTGTGGGTCGGGGGGTCGCCGTGCGGCCGGCAGGTCGTGGCCGTCCTCCCGGCCGGCTCGGTCAGGTCGTACGGCTGCGGGGGACCCGGCCCGCCGGGCGACGTGGCCCCCGAACGGCGGCCGGGGCCCGCGCCGTAGCTACCGGCCGCCGCGCCGGGCGTGCTCAACGAGGGCGGCGAGCTGCTGCCGGGCCCAGGGAAACTCCCCGTCCGCCAGCAGACGCGCCGCCCGCTCGCTCGCCTCGAGCGCGACATCGGTCTCGCCAGCGGCCAGGGCGATTCGGGCGCGTCCCCACGCCGCCCAGGCCTGGCAGCGGGGGTTGTGCACGCTGCGGGCCACCTCGTCGGCCTCGGACAGCTCCGCCGTCACGTCGGCGTGGGCGTCCAGGTCCAGCCGGGTGTGGGCCAGGTGGACCAGGGCGAAGGCCAGGCCGTGCGGAGAGCGCATCCGCCGCGCGGCGGCGACGGACTCCGACAACGTGGCCAGGGCCTCGTCGGCTGCGCCGGTGCCCCGCTGGGCCACGCCGAGATGGGTGATGCTGGCGTTGACCAACACCCGGTCGCCTGCCAATTGCAGCAGTTCAATGCATTGTCGCCAGGCGGCGGCCGCCTCCGCGAAGGCGCCGTCCCCGAGCAGCAGCAGCGCCTCCACGTAGTGGGACAGCGCGCGCCACCAGCCGTGGTCGGCGTCGCCCAGGGCATCGCGGCTCGCCACGAGCATTTCCCGGCGTTGCGCACCGTCGCCGGTGTACTGGCCCTCCCAAGCGATGACCAGCCGGGCCACGGCAGCGCCCCGCACGTCGCCCAGGCCTTCGAACAGGGCGAGGCTCTCCCGGACCGCCGCCCGGGACACCTCGGTCGGGTAATAGACGTAGAGCAGCGCGAGCTCGAGCAGGGCCTGGGCCCGCTGCTCGTCGCTGCACCGGCCGGTGCCGAGCAGAGCGCTCAACGCGCGCACTCCCTCGAACCGCGGGCCGTACTGCCAGAACCACAGCAACGCGGTGGACAGCCGCAGCCCCGGGGACGGATCCGCTGGACCGTCGCGCAGCGCGTGCTCCATGGCGGCCCGCAGGTTGTCGTGCTCCTCGTAGAGCCGGCTCCGCGCTGTCTCGTCGAAGCGGACCCGTGGGCCGAGTTCCTCCGCCAGGCGGGTCACCTGGGCCAGATGCCGGTCCCGGGCGGTGTCGAGCTCACCGGCCTCGTCGAGTCGCGCCCGGGCGTACTCGCGCACGGTCACCAGCAGCCGGAACCGGCCGGTCGCCGGGTCCGGCACGACCAGCGACCGGTCGACGAGCCGGAAGAGTAAATCAGCAACTTCACCTGAATCGATGCCGACGAAGGCGCAGACCTCGTAGGCCCCGGCCAGCGTCCAGCCGCCGTGGAACACCGCGAGCCGGCGCAGCAACCGCCGCTCCGGTTCGGACAGCAGGTCGTGGCTCCAGTCCAGCACCGCGCGCAGGGTCCGGTGCCGGGCCTCGGCGGTGCGCGGGCCGCCGGTGAGCAGCGCGAAACGATCCCGCAGCCGAGCCAGGATCTGCCCCGGCGGCAGCGCCTTCACCCGGGCGGCGGCCAGCTCAATGGCCAGCGGCATCCCGTCGAGTTCCCGGCAGATCGTGGCCACCTCGCCGATGCCCGCCTCGTCGAGCCGAAAGTCCGGGCGCACCGCCGTGGCCCGGTCGACGAACAACCGCACCGAAGGCGTCGCCGCAGCGGTGGCCGGATCGTCCGTCTCGGCCGGCACGGCCAGCGGGGCCACGGCGACTTGCGTCTCCCCCGCAACGGCGAGTGCCTCGCGGCTGGTCGCCAGGACCCGTACGTCGGGGCCGGCGGCGACCACCCGCTCGACCAGCGCCGCCACCGCGTCAACCACATGCTCACAGTTGTCGATGACCAGGAGGGCCCGGGTCGGCGCCACCAGCGAGAGCACGGCGTCCATCGCCGCCGGCCCACCGACGCCGAGACCGACCTGGTCGGCGACGGCCTCGGCGACGTCGCCGCCCACGGGCACGCTCGCGAGCCGGATGAGGTGGACCGGCTCCGCGAACGGGGCGTCGACATGGCGGGCGACCTCCAGCGCCAGGGTGGTCTTGCCGACGCCGCCCGGACCGGTCAGCGTGACCACCCGGGAGTCCCGCAGGATCGCCAGCACCGCCGCGAGGTCGGCGTCGCGCCCGATGACGGAGGTCAGCCGGGGCGGCACCGCGGGCGCCGCGTGTGGGGACGGCGACTCATCTAGATTCTTGGAAATAGTTCTGTGTTGCTCGTGGCGGGCCGGATCCACCTGTTGGCGCAGGATCGCCTCGGCCAGTGCCTGCAGGTCCGGGCCGGGGTCGATGCCGAGCTCGTCCGCGAGACGGTGGCGCAGCCGGTGGTAGACGGCTAGCGCGTCGGCCTGGCGGCCCGCACGGTAGAGGGCCAGCATGAGCAGCCGGTGCGGCCGCTCGCGCAGCGGCTGTTCACTGACGAGCCGCTCCAGATCGGCCGCCGCCTCGGCCGGACGACCGGTCTCCAGCAGCAACTCCAGCCGGTCCTCGACGGCACCGAGACGCAAATCCTCCAGCCGCGTCCGTTCGGCCTCAGCCCAGATCGCGTCCTCGACGTCGGCCAGGGCCGGGCCGCGCCATAGCGCCAATGCCTCGTCGTACGCGGCCAACGCAGCCGCGGCGTCGCCGCCCAGCGCCGCCTCCCGGGCCTGCTCGACGAGCCGTGGGAAGCGGTAGGCATCGATGGAATCCGCCGCCACGGCGAGCTGGTAGCCCGGCGCGCGGGTGACCAGGATCCCCGGCCCGGCGCCGGCCGCCGCCAGGGCCCGCCGCAGCTTCGACACCCGCAGCTGCAGCGCGTTGCCGGCGTCGCTCGGCAGGTCCTCGCCCCACAGGGCGTCGGTGAGCGTGTCGACCGACACGACCCGGCCCGGGCTCAGCGCCAGACGGGCCAGCAGCGCGCGCACCGACGGAGACAACCTCGTCGGAGCCCGGCCGGCGGCGCGCACCTCCACCGGCCCGAGCAATCCGACATCGACGTCCGTCACATCCCCTGCCTCGCCTGCTGGTCTCCCAGCCGCCCATGCTACGGCGTGACACAGGCCTCGCCGGCGCGGAGCGCGGCCACCGCGACGCCCGGCCGGGAGCGGGATGCCGGTGGGCCCAGGCGGGCGGCGAGATCCGCGGCGTCGCGGCCGACCCAGCCGAGCAGGGCCGAACCTCGCGAACGCTGCCAGGGCAGGCCGAGGAAGTACAGCCCCGGCCAGGCGGTCTCGCCATGGCGGTGCACCGGGGCACCGCGCGGGTCGAGCACCGGTACGTGCAGCCACGGGTAGGACGGCCGGAACCCGGTGGCCCAGATCACGGCGTCGGCCCGGTACTGGGCGCCGTCGGCCATCAGCAACTCGTCGCCCTGAGCGGCGACGACCCGCTCCGCCCGGCGGACCACCCGCAGCAGCCGGTCGACGTCCGTGCCGATGATCGGGTTCTGGGCCCGGATGCGCCGGCCGATCGGGTGGTCCGGGCCGAGGCGCATCGTGCCGAGCCGGTCAAACCACCAGAAGATGTCCCGCCCGAGCACCCGCTGGGGCAGCACCGGGCCGAGCGTCGGCGCGCTGAGCGTGACCCGGCGTCCGTGCGCGGCCAGTTCCTCGGCGATCTGCACGCCGGTGTTGCCGCCGCCCACCACGACCACATGGCCGGCCGGCACCTGGGCCGGACGCTGGTAGGCGCTGCTGTGCATCTGGACGACCTCCGGCGCGAGGTTCGCGGCGAAGTCCGGCACGAACGGCGTGTGGAACGCACCGGCGGCGACCACGACGTTGCGGGACGCGAAGGACTCGGTCGGTGTCTCGACCGTGAACCCGCCCGGTCGTGCCCGCACCGAGGTCACCGGCGAGTCGAGGCGCACCGGCAGCTCCCAGTGGGCGGCGTACCCCTCCAGATAGTCCGCGACCTCGTCCTTGCCGGGGTGGCCATTCGGGTCGCCGGGCATGGCCAGCCCCGGCAGCGCGTCGTAGCGGCGGGGCGTGAACAGCGTCAACGAGTCCCACCGCCGCCGCCACGAGTCGCCCACCCGGGCATGGGCATCGACGAGGACGAACCGGTGCCCGGCCTGCCGCAGGTAGTAGCCGAGGGCGAGGCCGGCTTGGCCGGCCCCGACCACGACGGTGTCCAGCATCTCGGACCGCTCAGGCCGCCTCATAGCCGGCCTCCTCGATAGCGGCGCGCACGGCAGCCGTGTCGTCGGTGCCGAGGACGCGGACGGTCTTGGCGGCCAGGTCGACGTGGACCGCGGTGACGCCGGCCACCGCGCCCACCTCCTGGCGGATGGCGTGCACGCAGTGGTCGCAGTGCATGCCGGGCACGGACAGGACGATCTCGGACATGACGTGCTCCTCTCAGATCGGTTGGTGAGCGGTTCGGATTGGTTGGTGAGCCCAACCGTTCGGATCGGTTGGTGAGCTCACCGTGCCCGGCCCCGCTGTCCGGCCGCTGTCCATCCGACTCGACCCCGGCCGACAGCGGCCGGACAGCTCGGATCGGCAACCTCAGGCAACCAGTCACGCCCGACGGAGGGGACCATGACAACATCGACAGTCGTTGAGTGCACGCTCGACATCGGCGGCATGACCTGCGCGTCCTGCGTGCGGCGGGTCCAGCGGGCGCTGACCCGCCTCGACGGGGTCACCGAGGCGACGGTGAACCTGGCGACCGAACGCGCCCGGGTCACGTACGATCCCGGCCGGGTCGACATCGACGCCCTCGCCGCCGCGGTGGGCCGGGCCGGGTACACCGCCACGCCGCACGAGGCGGCCACCGGATCCGCGCCACCGACCCCGGCAGCGCCGACCCCGGCCGCGCCGACCGAGGCAGCGTCGACCCTCGCCGCCCAGGCACCGTCCGGCAACGGCAAGGATCGGGAGCTGATCCGGCAGCGCCGCACCTGGCAGGCCACGCTCGCCATCGGCCTGGGCATGATGGTGCTGATGTACGTACCACTATCGATCGATGCGATGGACTGGCTGATGCCGGTGCTGCTGGTCGTCGCCACGATCGTCCAGTTCGGTCCCGGGCGGGCCTTCTACCGGTCGGCCTGGGCCGCGGCCCGCCACGGCGGGGTGACGATGGACACTCTCGTCGCGCTGGGCACCACCGTCGCGTACGGCTACAGCACCTTCGTCACGCTCTGGCCGGCCCAGGCCGAGCGATGGGGGCTACCGCTGCATGTCTATTTCGAGATATCCGTGGTGGTCACCGCCCTCGTGCTGGCCGGCCGCTGGCTGGAGGCTCGCGCCCGGCGCCAGACGACTGCGGCGATCACCGCGCTGGTCGGCCTGCAGCCGCAGACCGCACGGGTGCTGCGCGACGGCGTCGAGGTCGAGGTCCGCGTCGCCGATCTGGCGGTGGGCGACCTGATCCGCGTCCGCCCCGGAGAGAAGGTGCCGGTCGACGGCGTCGTCGCCGAGGGCTCGACCACTGTGGACGAGAGCATGCTGACCGGCGAGAGCCAGCCGGTGCGCAAGGACGTCGGGGACGTGGTGATCGGGGCCACCGTGAACCGCACCGGCTCGATCGTGATGCGGGCCACCGCCGTCGGCGCTGACACGACGTTGGCCCAGATCGTCCGGCTCGTGGAGCAGGCGCAGACCGGCAAGGCTCCGATGCAGCGCCTCGTCGACACCGTCTCGGCCTGGTTCGTGCCAGCCGTCATCGCCACCGCGGCCCTCACGTTCGGTGCGTGGGCCCTGTTCGGTCCCGAGCCGGGCCGGATCACCTTCGGCATCGCGACGGCGATCGCGGTGCTGATCATCGCCTGCCCGTGCGCGCTCGGGCTGGCCACCCCGACCGCGATCATGGTCGGCACGGGCCGGGCCGCGGAGCTGGGCATCCTCATCTCGGGCGCGGAGGCGCTCGAGCAGGCCCGGCGGCTGACGACCATCGTGCTCGACAAGACCGGCACCCTGACGCACGGCCGGCCCGCCGTGACCGGAATCCATGTGGCGCAGTCCGTACGGCTGGCGGCGGACGACCTGCTGACCCTGGCCGCGGCCGCGGAGGTCGGCTCCGAGCACCCGCTCGGCGAGGCGATCGTCGCCCATGCCCGCGAGCGTGGCCTGCCGGTTCCGACGGCTGAGTCCTTCGAGGCCGTGCCGGGGCACGGCATCGCCGCAACGGTGTCGGGCCTGCGCGTCCTGCTCGGCAACGCTGCCCTCATGGCCCGGCACAGCGTCGATGTCACGGAGCTTCTCGGCGCCGCCGAGGAGATCGCCACCGCCGGGGGTACTCCGGCCTACCTGGCCCTGGACGACCGGGCCGTCGCGGTGATCGGGGTCGCCGACAAGGTGCGTCCCGAGGCGCGCGCGGCGGTCGAGCAATTGCAGGCCATGGGTCTGGATGTGTGGATGCTTACCGGCGACGACCCCCGGACCGCCGAGGTCGTGGCCCGGCAGGTCGGTATCGAGCGCGACCGAATCGTCGCCGACGTCCGGCCGGAGGAGAAGGCTGCCCACATCACGGCGCTGCGCCGAGCCGGCGCCACCGTCGCCATGGCCGGCGACGGCATCAACGACGCGCCCGCGCTCGCCACCGCCGACCTCGGCATCGCGATCGGAACCGGCACCGACGTCGCGATCGCGGCCTCCGACATCACCCTGGTCGGTGGCGACCTGCGCGGCATCGTCACCGCCATCGCCCTCTCCCGGCGCACCGTCACGACAATCAAGCAGGGCCTCGGCTGGGCGTTCGCCTACAACGTCCTGCTGATCCCGGTCGCCGCCGGCGTGCTGTACCCGATCACCGGCACGCTCCTCGATCCATCGCTGGCGGCCGCCGCCATGGCGATGAGCTCGGTCAGCGTCGTGACCAACGCGCTGCGCCTGCGCGGCTTCCGTCGGCCCGACGGCCCCGCCGCGCTGCGTCGGCGGTGGACGGCCCGCGTCGGCGACTACGCCTACCTGACCGGCGTGGCGACCCTGGCCGTCGCCGTGGGGATCGGGTTCACCGCGCTGAGCCGCAGCGACGCGGCCCAACGGGGAATGAACGGGACGCTGGCCTGGGTGCAGGACACCGGCATGCCGATGCGACCGGCGATGAGCGTCATGATGCAGGCCGATGTCGAGCCGGAGCACGCCGACGACGCCGGGATCGATGTGGACCTGCAGCTGCCGGTCGGCACGGAGGCGGGTCGCGAGGCGACGGTGCTCATCCGCGTGACCGACGCGGCGACGGGGCGGCCGATCGAGGACGTCGCCCGCAGCCACGAGGCCTGGATGCACTTCGTGGCCATCCGCGCCGACCTCGGCACCTTCGCGCACCTGCACCCCGAGCCGACCGGTCGGCCGGGCGAGTTCGCCGTTCCCGTCACGTTCCCCACCGGGGGCCGGTACATCATCCACACGGAGTTCCGGCGTCAGGGACAGATGAACGACGTCATCGAGCGGCACGAGATCGATGTCCACGGCCCGATCGTCGAGTCGGTCACGCCGACGCGGCCCTCGGCCCGGCAGCAGGTCATCGACGGCGTGCGCGTGCAGCTGGACGGCGAGGTTACGGCGGGCCGCAGCAGCCGCCTGACCTACCGCTTCACCGACGCGGCCACCGGCGAGCCGATCGACGACCTGCGTCCATACCTGGCCGCGCCCGGACACGTGGTGATCATGCCAATCGACGGCAGCGGCTTCGCCCACGAGCACGCCGAGGCCTACGACGAGGACGGCGAGCCGGTGTTCGCGCTGCCGGGCACGATGTTCGGTCCCGACCTGCAGCTGCACGTCGACCTTCCCCGTCCTGGCCTGTACCGCCTGTGGGGCCAGTTCCGCACCGCCGACGGCCGAGTCCTCACGACCGTGTTCACGGTCGCCGCGCGGTAGACCGTCCGGCGACGGCGCCCCCCCCCCCACCCCCCCCCCCGCCCCCCCCCCCCCCCCCCCCCGGCCCCC
>JADGGF010000418.1 GCA_019690055.1 Micromonosporaceae bacterium | reverse complement strand
GAATCACGACTCGCGGCCACCGCCGACGGCGGGACGGACGGGCGGGCGCCGTGGGGGTGGGCGACGGACCGGTCGGCCCCGGGCCGGCGGGCCCCGTGCTGGCGGGCACCGCGCTGATGGGCCCCGTGCTGGCGGGTGACGTGGCTGTACTCATGCCGACGCCTCCGCCGGAATCGGCTCGGTCGCGACGACGGCCGCGACCGCGGCGGCGTGGCGGCGCATCGCCGCATCGTCGTCGGCGGTGGCCGGCCGCAGGCCGTACCAGATCTCCGAGAAGATCGTCGCCGCCGCGTCGAGCGGCTCGGCCAGCGCCGGCCGGGCCCGACCGGCGGCCCGGACGAGCTCCATGACCGTCCACCCGGGACTCGTCGGCAACAGACCGCGTTCGATGAGGCTACGCAGCATCGCCCGCAGCCGCTCCCGTACCGCCTCGGCGTAGCGGCCGGCGGCGGCCAGCTCGTCGGCGCTCAGCCCGAGCACGTCGGCCGGCAGATCGGGCACCTGGTCGTCCGGCAGCCGCTCCGTCTCGACTGTTGGGGCGGCGGACCGGCGCCGGCGCCGCCAGCGCAGCCGCCACCGCAGGCGAAGGCGTCCCCGGCGATCCGGCCCCTCCCGACGCTGCCCGGACCGAGCCCGGGAGCGCGACGACCCTCCCTGGCCCGAACGGGATTCCAGCCAGGACGGGAGGAACGCCCACAGCACGCCGATGACGAGCGCAGCGAGCACCGTCAGCAGGAACAGCGTCACCACGCCGCCGTAGATCCCATCGGCGATGGTCGCGATCCATTCATTCCACGCCCGGGTCAGCCCGTCCATCAGCGCGGCACCTCCAGCGAGGGGGCCACGCCCCGTCTCAGGGCCCAGCGCAGCGAGATGTCCAGCCCCTCGGTGCGCATGCGGCCCTCCAGCAGGAGCATCACGTCCAGGCAGCCCAACACCGGGTAGGCCACGGCGTTCACGACGGCGGCCGCAACCGCGAGGGCGAGTCTGTCCCAGGTGGACGATGGCAGGTTACCGCCCCACACCACGTTGGCCAGCGCGATGATCGACGCCAGCAGGGCGAGTCGCACCAGAGCCCAACTCACATAACCAAGCACGCGGATACGGACGACCCGCAGCCAGTCCCGGCTGGCCAGGCGCAGCGACCGCACCACGGCGGAGCCGGGCGGGCGGTTCTCGATCACGACGGCCGGCGCGGCGAGGCCGATGAGCCCGTACGGCCCCGCCCACGCGACGAGGGCGAGCCCCCAGGCGAGGACCATCCCCACCACCTCAAGCCGGTCGAGCAGGAACGGATACCAGACCACGCTCCCCCCGACGACGGCACCGGACGCCACCAGGGCCACCACGACTCCGAGCCACCTGGCCCGCGCAACGGCGGGCGCGAACCGCCCGAGCAGCAACGAGCCACCGCGGCGCGCGGCGATCGCGGCCAGCACGGAGATGATCATCGCCTCGCTGGCGAACCCGGCCACGACCAGCCAGCCGTACTCGGACAGCCGACCGGTGGCGGGCAACAGCGTCACGTCGAGGTCGGCGAGCGACCGTAGCGGGTAGAGCGCGACCTGCTCGAGCACGGCGAACAGGACCCCGAGTCCGACCAGCCGCCCGGCCCGGGTACGCAGCACCGCGACGGCCCCGTCGAGCAACTCGCCGGTGGTCAGCGGTCGCAACGGTACGACCCCGGGCCGGGTGAGATCGGACACAGCGCCTCCGGACCACTCCGGCACTTCGCGAGCCGGGACGGGTGGATGAGTCGTGGGTGAGCTGATGACACGGCACGTACGGTGACCCGCGTCATGGTGCCACGGACGATCCCGCGCTTCGACCCCCCATCGCCTCCCTTATCTGCCCATATCCGCCCATAACATTGCGAATGGCCGATGCCAGGGGTACTCGGGTACGCTCGGCACACCCGCCTTTCGGCGGTCTTGCCGTCAGGCGGGGACGGTGGTTGCGACGTGCGCCCCGGCGGGTACTGCTCACCTCGCCCCAAGGATGGGATATTTGGCGGCATGAGAGCGCGTGTGCTGGTGGTCGACGACGATCCGGCCCTCGCCGAGATGCTCGGCATTGTCCTTCGCAGCGAAGGGTTCCTCCCCTCCTTCGTCGCCGACGGCGAGCGCGCGTTGGCCGCGTTTCGGGAAGCCCGCCCCGACATCGTGTTGCTCGACCTGATGCTGCCCGGCATGAGCGGCATCGACGTGTGTCGAGCGATCCGGGCCGAGGCCGGCGTGCCCATCGTGATGCTGACCGCCAAGAGCGACACGGTGGACGTGGTGCTCGGCCTCGAGTCGGGCGCCGACGACTACGTCGTCAAGCCGTTCAAGCCCAAGGAGCTCGTGGCCCGCATGCGGGCCCGACTGCGGCGCGGCGAGGACGCGGCGCCCGAGGTGCTGACCATCGGCCCCCCGGGCAACCAGATCACCATCGATGTTCCGGCCCACACCGTGCTGCGCAACGGCGAGGAGGTCAAGCTCACCCCGCTCGAGTTCGACCTGCTGGTGGCGCTGGCCCGCAAGCCCCGCCAGGTCTTCACCCGCGAGGTGCTGCTCGAGCAGGTGTGGGGCTACCGGCACGCCGCCGACACCCGGCTGGTGAACGTGCACGTCCAGCGCCTCCGGGCCAAGATCGAGCCGGACCCCGAGCGGCCGGAGGTGATCCTCACCGTGCGCGGCGTCGGCTACAAGGCAGGCACGGCCTGACGGCCCGGCCATGACGCGGACCACCACTGCTGGCGCATCGCTGCACCCGATCGAACGGGTACGCGCGCTGCTGTCCGGCGCCCGCCGGGCGTGGCGGCGGTCCCTGCAGGTCCGGATGGTCACGATCACGGTCGTCGCGACCAGCGCGGTCATGACCACCTTCGGGGTCATGGTCGGCACGCTCATCACCAACAACCTGATCGACACCCGACACGGCGCGGCCAAGGACACCGTGCTGAAGAACTCGAAGTACACGGTCGATCTGCTGGAGAGCAACGTCAGCGGCCCGCCCCGCGACACCAGCGCCCTGACCAGCCTCCGGTGGGTCGCCGACAAGGCCTCGCGCGACGCCGGAGTGTTGGTGGTCATCCTGCCCGAGCCAGATCCGGCTTCCGGATCCACCGAACAGTTCGCGGTCCCTGCGGCGTCCGCGATCCCGGAGGAGCTGCGGAGCTACGTCCGCCGCGAGGAGTTCGGCTCGCAACGTCTGTGGCTGGACCTCGGGCGCGGCGACGGGCCGCAGCTCTACCTCGTCTTCGGCCAGCAACTGCGCCCCGCCTGGGGCGAGGCCCAGGCGTTCTACTTCTTCCCGTTCTCGGACGTGGCCCGGCAGGCGCAGCTCGTGGTCAACACGATCACCGTCACCAGCGTCGCCCTGGTCGCCGTGGTCGCCCTGGTCGTCTACTTCGTGACCCGGCTGGTGGTGCGCCCGGTGCGGTTGGCCGCACGTACGGCGCAGCGGTTGTCCAACGGCCTGCTCGACCAACGCATGGAGGTCACCGGCGAGGACGACCTGGCCGCGCTCGCCGCCTCGTTCAACCAGATGGCCGAGACCCTGCAGCGGCACATCCTCCGCCTCGAGGAAATGTCCCGCCTGCAGCGCCGGTTCACCTCCGACGTCTCGCACGAGCTGCGCACCCCGCTCACCACGGTGCGCATGGCGGCCGACATGATCTTCAACGCCCGCCAGGACTTCGACCCGGCGGTGGCCCGCAGCGCGGAGCTGCTGCAGACCGAGCTGGACCGATTCGAGCACCTGCTGACCGAGCTGCTGGAGATCAGCCGGTTCGACGCCGGATTCGCTGCTCTCGATGCCGAGCCGACCAACCTCGGCCCGCTGGTGACTCGCGTCGTAGACCATCTCGCCCCGGTTGCCGAGCGGGCCGGCGTACGCGTGCACCTCGACCTCCCGACCGAGCCGGTGGTGGCCGAGATCGATGTCCGCCGCGTGGAGCGGATTCTGCGCAACCTCATCGGCAACGCCATCGAGCACGGCGAGGGTAAGCCGGTGAAGGTCCGCCTCGCCGCCCGCGAGGGCGCGGTCGCCATCACCGTCCGCGACTACGGGGTCGGCCTGCGCCCGGGCGAGGAGAAGCTCGTGTTCAACCGGTTCTGGCGGGCCGACCCGTCGCGCGCCCGCCACACCGGCGGAACCGGCCTCGGCCTGTCCATCAGCCTCGAGGACGCCAAGCTCCACGGCGGGTGGCTGGAGGCCTGGGGCGCGCCGGGCCAGGGCGCGCAGTTCCGGCTGACCCTGCCCATGCGCGCCGGGTCGCGCCTGCTCTCCTCCCCGCTCCGCTTGGTCCCCAC
>JADGGF010000013.1 GCA_019690055.1 Micromonosporaceae bacterium | reverse complement strand
CCCGGCGATCGCCCGCAGCGTGGTGGTCTTTCCGGCCCCGTTGCGGCCGAGCAGGACCGTGATCTGTCCGGAGTGGACATCGAGCGAGACGTCCCACACCACCCGCAGGTCGCCGTAACCGGTCGCGAGGCCGCGCACGCTGAGCAACGG
The DNA here is from genome assembly GCA_019690055.1 of Micromonosporaceae bacterium. Taxonomy (GTDB): domain Bacteria; phylum Actinomycetota; class Actinomycetes; order Mycobacteriales; family Micromonosporaceae; genus DATBGZ01. The sequence continues at coordinate 21,345 of JADGGF010000013.1, read as the reverse complement.
GGTACCGCTCACTTGTCACCACCCGTGATGCTGTCGCTCATGAGTCGGGAGAGCACCGAGGCCTCGCCGTCGTCGCGACTCGGCTCCACGCCCAGGTACTCGCTGAGGACCCTGGGGTCGTTCGCGATCTGTTCCGGGGTGCCGCGGGCCATCACGCTGCCGTGGGCCAGCGCGACGATCTCGTCGGCCAGGTCCAGCACCAGCTGGAAGTTGTGCTCGACCAGCAGCACCGTCGCGCCGGCGTCGGCGACCCGGCGGATGAGCCCGCGCAGTCGCGCGACCTCGTCCTCGTCCAGGCCCGACGCCACCTCATCGAGCAGGAGCAGACCGGGCCGGGCCACGAGACACCGGGCCACCTCGAGCAGGCGGCGCTGACCCAGGGGCAACGACGTGGCTTCCAGATAGGCGGTCTCGGCGATGCCGACCAAATCGAGGGCTCGCCATGCCTCAACCTCGTCCTCGCGCCGAACCCGCCAGAACCGGGGGAGGCGGAGAACGGCCTCGATCATGGAGACCCGCCGGGTCATGTAGCGCCCCGCGATCACCGCCTCCAGCACCGTGATGCCCGGCGGGATATTGGGGGTCTGGAACGTACGCGTCACGCCGGCGCGCGCCACCCGGTGCGGAGCCATCCGGTCGATGCGCACGTTGCCGAGGTGGATCGCGCCCGCGTCGGGCCGGTAGAAGCCGCAGACGACGTTGAGCAGCGTCGTCTTCCCCGACCCGTTGGGCCCGATGAGAGCGGTGACCCGACCCGGGCGGGCTTCGAGATCGACCTCGGCCAGCGCCCGGTTTCCGCCGAACGACTTGGTGACCTGCTCGACCCGAAGCGATTGTCCCGCGATCTTCGGCAGGCCCGTGCTCAAGGCCCGTACGGCCGCCATGTCGACCTCACGGCGCCCGACCAGGCGACGCCACCCGGCCCGGGCCAGGCTGGCGAGCCCGCCCGGCAGCAGCACGCCGCAAATCAGCAGGAAGGAGCCGGTGATGACCAGCGAGTAGCGCGTGTAGTCGCTGGACTGGTTGAGCCCGAACTGCAGGATAACGGCCCCGACCACCGCACCATAGACGCTAGCCGATCCGCCGACAATCGACGCGGCCAGGATCGTGGTCGCGTACGTGAACGAGAACGCCTCCGGGGACAGGAACAGATCGAGATTGGCGAACAGCGCGCCCGCCAGGCCGGCCGGCACGGAGCCGAGGGCGTAGGCGAGCAGCTTCATGCGGAAGACCGAGATGCCGACCGACTGGGCCAGCACCGGGCTCTGCTTCAACACCCGCAACGCCGTGCCGTGCCGCGACACGATGATGTTGCGCATCACCACGAACCACAGCAGGGTGACCACGGCGATGACCACGAAGTAGGCGTCGCCCTTGACCGGCTCCCCGAGCAGGGTGCCGCGGTGCATCGTCACCAGGCCGTTACGCCCCCCGGTCTCCTCTTTGAAGATGGAGATGACGTCGGGCAGCAGCAGCACCAGGAAGAACGAGGTCATGGCCAACGACCAGCTGTTGAGCCGCAGTCCCGGGACGCCGGTGATGATGCCGACCGCCACCGCCACCAGGCCGGCGACCAGCAGCTGCAGCACGATGTCCGTGTGGCCGTACGTGGAGAGCAGACCGGCCGCGTAGGCGCCGCCGGCGAACATCGCCACCTGGCCCAGGGCCAGCTCACCGGCGTAGCCGAGGCTGAGGTTGAGGCCGCTGACCAGGAGACACAGGATGAGTGACAGTTGCATCTGTCGCTGGATGCTGTAGTCGCCGAGTGCCTGCGGGACGAAGATGACCGCGACGCCGAGGGCCAGCGGGAGCACCCACAGGGGTAAGGCGTCGACGCGGCGAGCGAGGGCCCGGAGCGAGTCCATCAGACCATCCGTTCCTTGGCGCGGGCGAACAGACCGGCCGGCCGCAGCATGAGCACGAGCAGAAGTAGGGCGAAGATCATCAGGTGGACGAAGTCCCCACCGAGGTACCGGGCGGCCCCGACCTCGACGAGGCCGACGACGATCCCACCGACCAGGGCACCGGGGAACGACCCGAAGCCGCCGATGGCCAGCGCGACGAAACCCTTGAGCGCGAGCGACGCGCCAAGGGTCGAGACGGCGAACGTCGCCGGACCGACGAAGAGGCCGACGAAGCCGGCGAGCAGACCCGAGGCGACGAAGGCCGCGAACGCCAGGGCACGAACGTTGATGCCCCGCAGCTGGGCCGCCTCGCGGTCCTCCGCGATAGCCAGCAGGGCCATCCCGTACTTGGTCCGTCGGGTAAACAGGACGATCAGCGCGACCAGCAGGCACGCCAGCCCGATGAGCGCGAGCTCGACGGGGTAGGCGCGCCCGCCGAGAACGTTGATCGCCCGGTCACCGGCGACGAAGGGCACCGTCAAGGGCTGCGTGCCCCAGATCAGTTGGGCCGCCCCGTCGAGCAGGATGGAGACACCGAGCGTCGTCACGAGGATGTTGTGGGGATCGCGGACGGGTCGGACGGCGATGCGCTCCTCCAGCCCGGCCACCACCGCGACGATGGCCCCGGCGATGAGCAGGACGACCACCCACGGCAGGTTCCACGAGACCAGGCCGGAGTAGGCCACGAACGCGCCCACCATCATCAGCTGAGCCTGAGCAAAGTTGAACGTCTTCGATGATATGAAGACGATGTTGTAGCCGATCGCGACGATCGCGTAGATGGCGCCAACCGCGAGAGCGCCCAGGACGAGAGTCACTCTCCAGACCCCTTCGTTCGAGGCAGGCCCGGGGACCCGCTTCGGTCAAGCGGATCCCCGGGCCCGGTGCCTACGAGTACTGACCGTCCTTGATCGGCGACGGCCGGACGAACGTGAACTCCTCGCCGCTCACGTTCGGCGAGTGGTCCGTCGCGGTGAAGCCGTAGCGGCTGATGATCACCGTGTTGGCGGCCTCCTGCACCGCCGGATCCTCCAGCGCCTTGGCCAGCGCTGCCGCGTCCGTGGTGCCCACCTTCTCGGCCGCCGCCTTGACCAGCAGCAAGGCGTCGTAGTTGTACGCCAGGATGAGCGTGGCCTTGATCTCACCGATGGCCTTCATCCGCGCCACGGCCTCGTTCACGGCGGTCGCGTTGGGGTCGTACTTGGTGCTCTTGTAGACCTCCATGACGACGTTCTTGACGAACGGCGTGCCGAGCAGACCGTCCGGCTCCGGCGTGGAGATGATGCCGGTGGCCGCCACCGAGTTGTTCGCGACGATCGGCACGTCCCACCCAATCTTGTCGATGTTGCGCAGGATGTAGCCGAGCGGCGCCCCGTACGCGTCCAGGATCAGCGCCTGCGGGTTCGTCGCGCGGACCGCCTCGATCTGCGGCGTCATGTCCAGCGCCGCGACGTCGTACACCTCCTTCGCGGTGACGGTGATGCCCTCCTTCGGCAGGCCCTCCGCGAAGGTGGCGCCGAACGTCTCGCCGTAGGCGCTGGAGCCGTGCAGGATGCCGACGCTGGTGATGTTCTCGCTCTTGAGGTACGTGACGAAGCCCCGGAGGTAGTCGCGCGGCCCGGCCGAGAGGTCGAAGTTGAGCGGCAGCTTCGACGGGTTGGCCGAGTCGGCGGTCGGACCGATGTTGAACGACAGGATCCCTTCCTCGTTCAGGATCGGCAGGGTCGCGTTGGCTACCGTCGATGGACCGGAGTTCACCACGAGATCCGGCTTGTGCTGCGCCATGTACTCGCGCAGCTTCGTCACCGCGACCGTCGGGTCCGCCTTGTCGTCGATGACCTCGACGACGACCTCACGGCCGAGGATCCCGCCGTTGGCGTTGACGTACGCCGCCCCCGCCTGGATGGAGAGCACGGAGGTCGCCGCGTTGTCCGCCAGCACGCCCTGAGCACCGATGCCGCCGAGTGCCACGACGCGGAAGGGCTCGTCGCTTCCCTCGTTTGTCCCGCCGCCCGAATCCGAGCCACAGGCAGCCAGCACGAGTGCCAGGCTGGCTGCGGCAGCGACCAAGGGGATATTCCTTCTCATCATTGCCCCTAGCACTGTTGAAGTACCGCCTTATCAAGCAAGCGCTTGTTGGGATGGGAGGCTAGCACGACTGGGGTCACGCTGCGCATAACAAACGCGTAACAGGCCCGACCTGCGGAAATGGAAAATTACAAACTCACATTCATTGCTTTGCTGGCGTCATCGGGCCACCGCGCGCAGCACATCGGAAGGGCACGGGCGTAACGTCAGCCGCACGAGACGCTCCCACCCGTCGCGTTGGACCGACCGGCCGCCAGGCCGGACGCCGCCCGCGACGCACCGGGCCGGCGCACGGGCCGTTGACGCAGGCGTCGTGGCGATGGGGTCGCCGTCAAAGCCGCTCGACGATGGTCACGTTCGCCTGGCCACCACCCTCGCACATCACCTGGAGCCCGAACCGACCACCGCGACGCTCCAGCTCGTTGAGCAGCGTGGTCATCAACCGGGTGCCGGTGGCGCCGATCGGGTGCCCCAGCGCGATCGCGCCGCCGTTGACGTTGGTCTTCGCCAGGTCCGCCCCGGTCTCCTTCGCCCAGGCCAGCACCACCGAGGCGAACGCCTCGTTGACCTCGAAGAGGTCGATGTCGTCGACCGTGAGTCCGGTCCTGGCCAGCGCACGCTTGGTTGCCGGGATCGGTCCGGTGAGCATCCACACCGGGTCGTCGGCGAGGACGCTGATGTGGTGGATCCGGGCGCGCGGGGTCAGCCCGTGCTCCGCGACCGCTCGCGACGACGCGATCAGCATCGCCGACGCCGCGTCGCTGATCTGGGACGCGACCGCGGCGGTGATGCGGCCGCCCTCCTTGAGGGGCGGCAGGGCCGCCATCTTCTCCAGCGACGTGTCCCGGCGGGGCCCCTCGTCGGTATCGAACCCGTCTACCGGTTCGATCTGCGAGACGAACCTTCCCTCATCGATCGCCGCGATGGCTCGCTGGTGGCTCGTCAGCGCGAACTCCTCCATCTGCTCGCGCGTGATGTCCCACTTCTCCGCGATCATCTCGGCCGCCCGGAACTGGGAGACCTCCTGGTCGCCGTAGCGGCGCAGCCAGCCCGGAGACTCGGCAAAGGGGGTACTGAAGCCGAACTGCTCGCCGACCACCATCGCCGCCGAGATCGGGATGGCCGACATGTTCTGGACGCCGCCGGCGACGATCAGATCGGCCGTGCCGGACATGACCCCCTGCGCGGCGAAGTGAACCGCCTGCTGGCTCGACCCGCACTGCCGGTCGACCGTGACCCCGGGCACATGCTCGGGTAGACCCGCCACCAGCCACGCCGTCCGCGCGATGTCCCCGGCCTGCGAGCCGAGCGTGTCGGTGCAGCCGAAGATGACGTCATCGACGGCACCCGGATCGATCCCGGTGCGCCGCATGAGGGCGCTGAGCACGGCGGCGCCCAGGTCCGCCGAGTGCACCTTGGCCAGAGCCCCGTTGCGCTTACCCACCGCCGTCCGCACCGCGTCGATGATGTACGCCTCGGCCACTTCGATCCTCCAGACTTCGCCGCCGGCACCGGCCATGAGACTATCCCACCAAGCATTTGTTTGGTAGCTTCGGTCATCAGCCGAGCCCGCCGAAACGGCCGCGACCAGTGAGGAAGGGGAGCATGGACGCTGGCACTCCGAACAAGGAGGGCACTCCGAACAAGGAGGTCGTGACCTACGAGGTCCGGGGGAGCGTCGCGAAGGTGACCCTCAATCGACCGGAGTACCGGAACGCCCAGAACTCGAAGATGACCTACGCCCTCGACGCCGCCTTCACCCGGGCCGTGAACGATGACGACATCAAGGTCATCGTGCTGGCCGGTGCCGGCGACCACTTCTGCGCCGGTCACGACATCGGCACCCCCGAGCGCGACATACATGAATCCTTCGAACGCAAGGCCGTGATCTGGTGGGACCACGTCGGCAAGGCCGGCGTGGACGCCCGGTTCGCCCGCGAGTCGGAGGTCTACCTCGGCATGTGCCGGCGGTGGCGCGAGATTCCCAAGCCGATGATCGCCATGGTGCAAGGGGCCTGTATCGCCGGCGGGCTCATGCTCGCCTGGTGCTGCGACTTCATCGTCGCCTCCGACGACGCCTTCTTCGCCGACCCGGTCGTCCGCATGGGGATCCCGGGCGTCGAGTACTTCGCCCATCCGTGGGTGATGAACCCTCGCGCGGCCAAGGAGTTCCTCTACACGGGCAGCCGGTTCAGCGCCCAGCGCATGTACGAGCTGGGCATGGTCAACCACGTCGTGCCCCGGGCCGAGCTGGAGGCGACGGTCTTCGCGCTGGCCGACCGGATCGCCGAGATGCCCCGGCTGGGCCTCGCCCTCGCGAAGAAGGCCGTCAACCAGGCCGAGGACCTCATGGGGCAACGCGCCGGCATGGACTCCGTGTTCGGCCTCCACCACGCGGCGCACGCGCACAACGCCGAGGTCGCGGGCGACTCCCTGGCTGGCCTGGACGCCCGGGCGATGGCGGCGGCGGGCAAGAAGGCGGCCGAGGCGACCGAGGGCACCGCATGAACCGTGACTTCGCTGAAGCGATGGACCTGGAGTTCACCGAAGCGGAGATCGCGTTCCGGGACGAGGCGCGGGCCTGGCTGCGCGAGCACAACCCGGGCCGACTGCCCTCAATGGACACCCCCGAGGGCGCCCGCGCTCACCGCGAGTGGGAGCGTGAGCTCGCTGCGGGGCGCTGGTCAGTGGTCTCCTGGCCCGAGGAGTACGGCGGCCGGGGGGCGTCGCTGGTGGAGTGGGTGATCTTCGAGGAAGAGTACTACCACAGCGGTGCCCCGACGCGGATATCGCAGAACGGTATCTCGCTGCTGGCGCCGATCCTCTTCGAGTACGGCACGCCCGAGCAACGGGCCCGGTATCTGCCCCCGATGAGCGACGGGACGGAGATCTGGGCGCAGGCCTGGTCGGAGCCGGAGGCCGGCAGCGACCTCGCCGCCATCCGGGCGACGGCCCGGCGCGACGAACGGCGCGGCGGGTGGGTGCTGAACGGGCAGAAGACGTGGAGCTCCCGCGCTCCGTTCGCCGACCGCGGCTTCGGGTTGTTCCGCACCGACCCCACCGCGGAGCGGCATCGCGGCCTCACCTACTTCCTGTTCCCGCTCGACGCGCCCGGCCTCACCGTTCGCCCCATCGCCCAGCTCGACGGCGAGACCGGTTTCGCCGAGCTCTTCTTCGACGACGTCTTCGTGCCGGACGCCGACGTCCTCGGCGGTGTGGGCGACGGCTGGACCGTGGCCATGAGCACGGCCGGCAACGAACGCGGCCTGTCGCTGCGGTCGCCGGGCCGGTTCACCGCCGCCGCGCAGCGCCTGCTGGCCCTGTGGGGGGACGGGGGCGTGGGCGCGCCCGAGCTCCGCGACCGAGTGGTGGACGCGTGGATCAGGGCCCAGGCATACCGGCTCTACACCTGGGACACGGTGACGCGGGTGCGCGACGGCGGCACGGTGGGCGCCGAGGGCAGTATCAACAAGGTCTTCTGGTCCGAGCTCGATCTCGAGCTGCACGAGACGGCGTTGGATCTGCTCGGCGCCGAGCAGGAACTCCGCGGACCGGGTGCGCCGGCCGACGGGCGCTGGATGGATGACTACCTCTTCGCCCTGGCCGGTCCCATCTACGCCGGCACGAACCAGATCCAGCGCAACATCATCGCCGAGCGGCTCCTGGGTCTGCCGCGGGACACCAAGCGGGGTGGGGCATGAGATTCGGTCGGTCACCGGAGCAGGTGGCCTTTGGGGAGACGATCGGCCGCGTTCTCGTCAAGGCGGACCTGCCGACCGTGATCCGACGCTGGGCGGCCGGTGACCGCCAGCCGGGACTCGAGCTGTGGGCGCAGCTCGCCGCTCAGGGCGTCACGGCGCTGCGCGTCGGCGAGGAGTACGGCGGCCTGGCCGCGAGCTGGGTCGACCTGGTCGTCGCGTTCGAACAGCTCGGGTACCACGCGGTTCCGGGCCCGTGGATCGAGACGGTCGCGGTGGCGCCCACGCTGCTCTCCGCGTCCGGCGACGCCGATGCCCTCACCGCCATCGCGGCGGGCACGGGCCGCGTCAGCCTGGGCGCGCCGCCGGTCACGCTGTACGCCGTCGACGTCGAGGTGGCCGACGGCCTTTACCTCCTCGAGGGCTCGACCCTCTACCGGGCCACCCCGACCCGCGGCCTGACCTCGGTCGACCCGGCCCGGCACCTCAGCGAGCTCGCGCCGGCCGAGCCGGTGGCCGAGGTCGCGCCAACGGTCGCCACCGCCGCCCTCGATGGCGGCGCGCTGGCCTGTGCCGCCCAACTCCTCGGGGCGGCCCAACGGATGCTGGCGGACTCCGTCGCCTACGCCAAGTCGCGCAAGCAGTTCGGCCGTGCCATTGGCGAGTTCCAATCAATCAAGCACATGCTGGCCGACGTCAGGATCGCGGTCGACTTCCTCCGGCCGCTGGTGCACGGGGCCGCGGTCGCCCTCGATGGCGGTTCGCCGGACGCCTCCCGGGATGTCTCCGCGGCCAAGGTCTTCGCCAACCAGGCGGCCACGCTGGCGGCCCGCACCGCCCTCCAGGTGCACGGCGCGATCGGCTACACCGCCGAGTTCGACCTCAGCCTGGTGTTCACGCGCGTCCGGGCGCTCACGTCGGCCTGGGGTACGTCGTCCTGGCACCGGGCTCGGGTCCTCGCCGCGCTGCGCCCCGAGACATGACCGCAATCCACCACGTCGGCATCACGGTCAGCGACATCGATCGGTCTATCGCGTTCTACGCGGACCTGCTCGACGGCCGCGTGCTGGGACCGTACGAGCGCAGCGGACCCCGCATCGAGGCGGTGACCGGGTATCCCGGTGTCGTGATCAAGCAGGCCTTCGTCACGGCCCGCTCCGGCCCGACCGTGGTCGAGCTGCTGCAGTACGTCGGCGGCTCGGATGTCGTCCTCGACCCCGACAACGGTCACGTGGGCGCCGTCCACGTCGCGATCGTCGTGGCGGACCTCGATGCCCGGCTCGCCGCCCTGCGCGAGCGCGGGATCCGGTCCGTCTCCGATCCGGTCACGACGAGCGCACCGATGCAAGGCTTTAGGTGTGTATATGTGTTGGACCCGGACGGTGTCCGGGTCGAGCTCGTGGAACCCCCGCCCGGGAGCGCGGGCTGGGTGTCGTGACGACGGCGCTTGGCCGGCTACTGGGCGATGGTCCAGCCACCATCCACGACAATCATCTCGCCGTTGATGTACGAGGCGAGTGGGCTGAGCAGGAACAGCGTCGTCCACGCCATGTCATCGGGCGTACCCAGGCGCCCCACCGGGATGCGTCCCACGATGCGCTGCCCCAACGGGGAGTCGGCGAAGCCGGCCATCCGGGGCGTGTCGGTCAGGCCCGGCGCCACGGCGTTGGCGCGAACCTCGGCCACCCGGTACGTGGCGAGATGGCGGGTCCAGCCCATCACGGCGGCCTTCGCCGCCGGGTACCAGTCCGGGGCACTGCCGATCCGGGTGCCCGCGACGGAGGCGATGTTCACCAGGGCGCAGCCCTCGGGCCGGGGGCGGCGCAGCCAGTGGTCCGTGACCCGACGCATACTGCCGATGCTCATGGCCAGCGCCTGGTCGAACTCGAGGTTGCTGGCGCTCGCCGGCCCGGCATTGTTCACCAGATAGCGGACCGCACCGAGCGCCGCGGTGGCGTCAAGAGCCGCCGCAATCTGGTTGTCGTCGGTGACATCGGCCGGGCACGCCACGGCGCGCCCGCCCGCGGCCACGATCTCGTCCGCGACCTGCCGCACCGCCGGCTCGTTGATGTCCCACGCGCCGACCGCGAGACCGACCTCGGCCGCGCGCAGCGCGATCGCGCGACCGATGCCGCTGCCGGCACCGGTGACGACGATGACGTCCCCGGGCGTGAACCCGAACGAGACCTGGGGCGCGACCATGGCCTCACCTTTCGACGAGAACGGGCAACGAGAACCTATCAAGCGATTGGTCGTCTGGTAAGGGCCGGGCCGGGCTAGGTCCGGCTGGCCGAGGTGGCGAGGTTGACCTCGATGACGCTGCCGCTGGTGCACCCCGGATCGGTGACGAGATACATCACGGCCCGGGTGACCTCCTCGGGCTCCAGCCAGGCTCGTCGCATCGGCGTCAACGCCGCGAAGCGGGGTCGGGCGTCCTCGACCGTGGGAGTCTCGATGTCGGGGCAGAACCGCGCCAGGGTCGCCGGGTTGTGGACCATGGGCGTGGCGACCGTGGTCGGGCAGACGATGTTGGCGGTGATGCCCTCGGTGGCGACCTCGAGGGCCACCGTCTTCACCAGGCCGATCAGTCCCCACTTCGACGCCGCGTAGTGGCCGAGCTCGGCCATCCCGGCCCGGCCGGCCCCCGAGGAGATGGCGACGATGCGGCCGTAGCGTTGGCGCAGCATGTGCGGCAGGACCGCGCGGATGCAGTAGAAGGCACCCGTGAGATTCGTGTCGATGACATCGTGCCACGTAGCATCATCGATGTCAGTGACCCGGGCGAAACCGGTGACCGCGGCGTTGGCCACGAGGATGTCGACCCGGCCGTGCTGGGCGACGGTGTCCTCGACGAGTCGCGCCACCGCCTCGCTGGAGCGGACGTCGACCACGGCCGGCGTGGCCGCGCCGCCGCGGTCGCGGATCAGGGAAACCGTGGTCTCCAGATCCTCCCGGGTCGCCAGGGGGTAGGGCACGCTCGGGATCTGGTCGGCGATGTCACAGACGACCACGTGAGCGCCCTCGGCGGCGAGCGCGAGCGCGTGCGATCGCCCTTGTCCGCGGGCGCCCCCGGTGACCAGCGCGACCCGTCCGTCCAGTTGCCCCATCGCCACCTCCTCACCGACGTGCCCGTGAGATTTGGTCAAGCTAGCACTTGCTTGGCGCCACCGGTATGCTCAACCGCGTCGGCATGGCCGAGAGTTGTGGCCGAGCATGACGGACGGGCCCTGCCCGACCGCTGGAGTTTCCAGCCTGACGAAGGAGTCCGGCGAGAGTGCCTGACCTGCTAGACATGACCGGCAAGGTCGTCGCCGTCACCGGCGGTGCGCGCGGCGTGGGCGACGGAATCGTGGAGACCTTCCTGCGGGCCGGCGCCACGGTCGAGATCTGTGGTCGCACGACCCCCGAGTCGCTGCGCGAGGTCGACGGGCGCACGCCGCACTTCAGTGCGGCCGACGTCCGGGAGGCGAACCAGGTCCAGGACTGGATCGCCGGCATCATCGCCCGCCGGGGGCGGTTGGACGTGGTCGTCAACAACGCCGGCGGGACGCCGTACGTTCCGTTTGCCCAGGGATCGCCCCGGTTCCACCAGCGCGTGCTGGAGCTCAACCTCACCGGGGCGATGTTCGTGGCGCTGGCCGCCTACCCGCACCTGCGCGACAGCGGCTCGGGCTGCCTCATCAACATCTCGTCCGTGTCGGCCCGCCGCCCGAGCCCCGGGTCGGCCGCGTACGGCGCGGCCAAGGCGGGCCTGGAGAGCCTGACCGCCAGCCTCGCGGTCGAGTGGGCGCCCGACGTACGCGTCAACGCCGTGCGCGCCGGTCTCGTCCGCACCGACGGGGGCGCCGAGCACTACGGCAACGCGGAGCAGGTGGCCGCGGTGGAGCAGACGATCCCCATGGGAGTCATGGCCACGCCCCGCGACATCGGGAACGCCTGCCTGTGGTTGGCCTCTCCCCTGGCGTCCTATGTGACCGGTGCCGTGATTCCGGTGGACGGCGGCGGCGAACGCCCCGCCTTCCTGGCCCACACGCCCAACGCCTGACCGGTTCCCGGCCGGGTGTTGACGAACGGGCCGAGTCGGGCCGAATCGAGCCGATCCCGAGGAGGAGGACGTGAACGAGGACTTCTCGACCCGCCCCGGGGTCGCGCTCGTGACGGGCGCGTCCGGGGGCATCGGCGCCGCCATCTGCCGCCGGCTGGCCGAGGCCGGGGCGAGGATCGTGCCGTGTTACCACCGTCGGCGGGAGACGGTGGAGGCGCTGCGGGACGAGCTCGGCGATGCCGTGGTGGGCATTGAGCAGGTCGACCTGACCGACGCCGACGCCACGGCGGCGATGGTGCGATCCGTCCTCGACAGGCACTCAGCGATCCACACGCTGGTGCACAGCGCCGGGCCGCTCGTTCCCCAGGTCCACCTGTCGAAGGTGCCGCCCGCGCAGATGGCGCGCCACCTGACCGACGAAGCGGCGGCGTTCTTCTCCCTTATGCACGCGTGCCTGCCGGCGCTGCGCGCGTCGCGCGGATCGGTCGTGGTGGTCACGACCGCCGCCACCCGTCGCTACCCGGTGCGCGACGGGCTCTCGGCCGGGCCGAAGGGCGCGGTCGAGGCCCTGGCCCGCGGGTTCGCGGCGGAGGAGGGCCGCTTCGGCGTACGGGTCAACTGCGTCGGGCCGGGCATGCTCACCGACGGCATGTCGGCCGTCCTCATGTCGTCGGGGCAGCTGGATGACAGGGCGCTGGCCGCGGCGATGGCCAACATCCCGCTGCGGATGTTCGGCGACTCCAGCGACGTGGCCGAGGTGGTCTGCTTCCTCGCCTCCGACCGCGCCCGCTTCGTGACCGGGCAGAAGGTCGACGTCGACGGCGGGTACACGGTCTGAACGATCCACAGTAGACGTGAATCACTTGCTAATTCCGCTCCGGCGGGCTGCGCGGAAGTACTCGCAGATTCCGCTCCGGCGAGCTGCGCGGAAGTACTCGCAGATTCCGCTCCGGCGAGCTGCGCGGAATGGGCCCCGAGCCATCCGGGGCGGGGGTGGCGTCATCGCCACGCTCGCCCTGTGCGGAACGGTGGTGTCGCTGCAACAGACGCTGGTGCTGGCGATCCTGCCCGAACTGCCCCGATACCTCGGCACCGGCGCCGACAACGCCTCATGGCTGGTCACCGGCACGCTCGTGGCGGGCGCCGTCGCCATCCCGACCCTGTCCCGCCTGGCCGACATGTTCGGCAAGAAGCGCATGATGCTGATCACGCTCGGCCTCGTGATCGCCGGCTCGATGCTCGGCGGGTTCACCGACGGCCTGCCGCTGGTGATCGCCGGCCGGGCGCTGCAGGGCGTCGGCGTCGCCATCGTTCCCATCGGCATCAGCATCATGCGGGACGAACTGCCGGAGCAGCGCCTGCCGCTCGGGGTGGCGCTCATGAGCGCCACGCTCGCCATCGGTGGCGCCGTTGCGCTACCGCTGTCCGGGCTGTTGGTGTCCCGGTTGAACTGGCACTCCATCTTCTGGATCACCGCCGTGGCCGGCGTGGTGCTGTTCGTGGCGGTGGCCCTGATCGTCCCCCCGTCCGACGTGCGCAGCGGTGGCTCCTTCGACTACCCGGGGGCCATCGTGCTGTCGCTCGCGATCACCACGGTGCTGCTGGGGCTGACCAAGGGATCGAGCTGGGGCTGGTGGTCGGCCCGGACGATCGCGGTCACCGTCGTCGGCCTGGCCCTGCTCGTCGTCTGGGTACCCATCGAGCGGCGCGCGCGCAACCCGCTTGTCGATCTCCGGGTCTCCACGCTCCCGCCCATCCTGCTCGTCAACACCACATCGATCCTGGCCGGCTTCGCCACCTTCGCCAACTACGTGGCCACGCCGCAGATCCTGCAGCTGGATGCCCGTACCGGCTACGGACTCGGGCTCGACCCCCTCCGGTCCGGCCTGTGGATGATGCCGAGCGCCCTGACTTTCGGGGCCATGGCTCCGGCCGCCGCCTGGCTCATCCGGCGGATCGGAGCGAAGGCCACGCTGCTGGTCGGCGTGCTGGTGCTGATGGTGACGTACGTCGTCCGCATCTATGCCGGCCCGAGCCTCGGCCCCACGGTGGTCGCCACCGTCGTCGTGGCCGTCGGCGCCTCGATGAGCTACGCCGCGATGCCGAGCCTCATCATGGCGTCCGTGCCGGAGACGGAGACCGCGGCCGCCAACGGACTCAACGTCCTGCTGCGTACCGTCGGGACCGCTGCGGCGAGCACGGCGCTCGCGGCCCTGACCACGGGCATCATCGTCACCGTCGAGGACGCACCGTACCCGAGCGCCGACGCGTTCACCGCGTTCTTCTGGCTGGCCGCGGGTACCGCCGCCATCGCTGTCCTGCTCACGCTCGCCCTGATGCGGACGCCGGCGGGCGGAGTCACAGCCTCTCGATGACCATGGCCATGCCCTGGCCGCCGGCGGTGCACATCGTCTCCAGGCCGAACTGCTTGTCCCGGAAGCGAAGGGCGTTGATCAGCGTGGTCGTGATGCGGGCACCCGTCATGCCGAAGGGATGCCCCAGCGCGATCGCTCCACCGTGGACGTTGACCCGCTCCGGGTCGAACCCGATTTCCCGGATGCAGGGTATGACCTGCGCCGCGAACGCCTCGTTTATTTCGACCAGATCGATGTCCTGCGGGGCCAGGCCGGCCCGCTGGAGCGCCAACCGGCTCGCCTCGATCGGGCCCAGCCCCATGATTTCCGGGCTCAGGGCCGAGACGGCCGTGGAGACGATGCGGGCCAAGGGGGTGATGCCCAGCTCACGGGCCCGGACATCGCTCATGATGACCAACGCTGCCGCCCCGTCGTTGAGGGGGCAGCAGTTGCCGGCGGTGACGGTGCCCCCGGGGCGGAAGACCGGCTCGAGGGTGCTGACCTTCTCCAGCGTCACGCCCGGCCGCGGCCCGTCGTCCCGGCTCACGACCGTGCCGTCCGGCAGCGTCACGGGAGTGATGTCGGTCGACCAGAAGCCGTCGGCTATGGCCTTCTCCGCGAGGTTCTGGCTCCGCACGGCGAACTCATCCTGCTCGGCCCGGCTGATCCCCTTGAGCTGGGCCACGTTCTCGGCGGTCTGGCCCATGGCGATGTAGACATCGGGCAGCTCTCCCCGCGCTCGCGGATCGTCCCAGCCGTCGCCCGGATCCTCGATGCGGCGCTGGGTGCGCTCCTGCGCGCGGTCATAGATGGGATTCCTGGTGTCCGGCATCCCATCGGCCTTGCCCTTACCGTAGCGGGAGACGCACTCCACCCCGGCGGAGACGAAGACGCTGCCCTCGCCGGCCCGGATCGCGTGGAAGGCCATGCGGGTCGTCTGCAGGGACGAGGCGCAGTAGCGGTGCACGGTCGTGCCGGGGACATCGTCCAGACCCAGCTGCAGCGCCACGATCCGGGCGATGTTGTAGCCCTGCTCACCTGCGGGCTGGGCGCAGCCAATCATAAGATCCTCGATCTCATGGGGGTCGAGGGCCGGCACCTGATCCAGCGCCGCCCGCACCATGGCGGCCGCGAGGTCATCGGGGCGCATGGTCACCAACGAGCCCTTGTTCGCCCGACCGATCGGCGACCGCGCGGCCGCGACGATCACTGCCTCCGGCATTGCTTCCTCCTCCTGCTCACGGGAGAACGGTGTCCCGATAGCGAGTCACGTCGTCGCGCACGGCCGGCAGCGAGCCGAGCTGGACCCGCATGATGCGCGGGGCCGCCCCGCGCCCGCCCCGCGCCCGCGCGGCCGCCGGCCGGCTCGGCGCCGGCGCGGTCAACTCCACCTCGGCCGGATCGCGACCAGCGAGCTCGCATTCCCGGCGCAGGCGCTCCACCAGCGCCGGCCACTCCGTCACGCGGATGCCCAGCGGGTAGAGCCCGTCACCGAAGCGGGCCGCCCGCCGGATCGCGGCTGGACTGTGGCCACCGACCACGATCGGCACGCCACCGGCGCGCACGGGCCGTGGCTCGCAATGGACATCGGCGAAGTTCACGTACGTGCCAGCGAATGAGGCCGGCCGCTGCGTCCACAGCGCACGCATGGCCGCGAGGTATTCGTCGGCGCGGCGGCCCCGATCGGCGAACGGGACGCCGACGGCGTCGTATTCCTCCTTCAACCAGCCCACGCCGACCCCGGCGATGAGCCGGCCACCGCTGAGCACGTCCACGGTGGCCAGACGTTTGGCCAGATGGACCGGATTGTGCTCCGGCAGGATCAGCATGGCGGTGCCCAGCCGGATCGAGCGGCTGTGGGCCGCGGCGAACGTCAGCCAGTGCAGCGGGTCCGGGACGTCGTCGCCGGGCCCGAGGCTCATCCGCCCGCTCGGATCGTAGGGGTATGTCGATGCATAAGTGTCCGGGATCACCACGTGCTCGACGGCCCAGATCGACTCACAACCCAGTTCCTCGACGGTCCCGACGAGATCGGCGACGACCTGCGGATCGGAGGCGACCCGACCGGAGAGGACGGGCATCACGCCAAGACTCAGGGCCACGACCCAACCCTACCAATCGCTTGCTCGGTCAGCGAGATCGCTCGGGGCCTCCCACAGACGGGCCTCGGTGACCAGCCGTCGCCGTCACGGGTCGACGAGCGACTCGTCGGCCCGGCTGCGCGGATCGGGAACGCCGGCCAACTGCGCCCACGTGGTGTAGAACGCGTCGTCCGATTCCTGGGCGAACAGCGCGACCCAGGCCTCGTCACTCAGCCGCTGCCGGAGTGCGATGTTGCGCACCGCGTCCGCTCCCACGACGGTACGGAACGGGCTCGACGGGTCGGACAGCACCGACTGGATGGCCTGCGCGACGTCATCGGGCGCCATGCTGGCGGTACGATCCGCGGCGACCAGAGTGCGGTAGCGCGTGACAAGCCGGTCATAGGCGGGCGGGTTGACCCGGGGCTTGATCTTGCCGCGCATCGCCGTGAGGGTGATCCCGGGCTCGACGATGTGCACCCGGATGCCGAACTCGCGAACCTCCATGGCGACCGACTCGAGCGACCCCTCCAGCGCGCATTTCGACCCCGCGTACGCCGCCCAGGTCGGCAGGATCGCCCGGGCCGACTGCGACGTCACGGCCACGATCACCCCACCGCCGGCGGCCCGCATCGGGCCCAGGACCTGCTTGAGGCAACGGATCGCGCCGAAGTAGTTCACCTCGAACATGGCGCGGATCTCGTCCATGGTGTGCGCCTCAAGGGTGGAGCCGGCATAGACGCCCGCGTTGTTGACCAGCCGATCCACCGCGCCGTCCGCGGTCAGGATCACGCCGAAGGCCTGCTCAACCGATGCGTCGAGGCTGACGTCGCATTCGATCAGCGCGAGGTCGAGGTGCTCGGACTCGGCGAGCTCGACGAGCTCGGGGCAGGCGGCGGGGTTGCGGACCAGCGCCCACACCTTGTCGCCCGCGCGGGCCTGCCGCACCGCCACCGCCCGGCCGATTCCGGTACTGGCGCCGGTCACCACCGTCACTTTCCGCTTCGTCACTGTCCCGTCTCTCTGGCCTTTGTTTGTTGTGGCTACGGCCGACGTACGGGGTGCGCCGACCGAAACGCGTCCAGCTTTCGTCCAGCCCTCACTCCGCCGCGGCCACGTCTCGGCTGACCGCGCTCGCCGTGGCCACGACCTCGGCCGCCCACTGCTGGATCGCGGCCCCGGCGACCCGGGGCGGGAAACCGAACAACGCGATCGCCTGGACGACCGAACCCGCGGCGTCCCGGACCGGGGCGGTGATGATCCGCACGCCCACCGAATCGCCCGCGATGGCGTCGTCGGCCGGATCGTAGCCCTCGGCGATGCGCCGCAACCCGGCGCTGACCCGGCGCTGGATGGCCGGCGAGGCCGGCACCTCCCCGTGCAGCGAAATCTCCTGCCAGGCCGCGTCGTGGTCGACCGCCAGGAGCCCGATCGACCATCCTCGCCGCCGCACGCGCTCGAGCCGGGACTCGTCGGCCACATAGGACGGGCCGTGGATCTGCGCACCGACGGCCGCCCGCAACGCCGCGAGCTGGGGATCGAAGGCGGCGAAGACCGCCCCGAACGGCGCGGCGAACGGAAGGCGGCGACCCAGGTGCGTACGCGCCGCCCGGCCGTGGCTGGCGCAGGCGGCCGTGATGACCAGGTCTTCGCCCGCGACCGACTGCGCGTAACACTCGAGCCCGGTGCGGGCCGCGAGCGCCTCGAGATGAGGACGCGCGAGGTCCGCGATCCGCAACTGCTGGCGGAGGTCCGGTCGAAACGGCGCCGCGAGCGCCCGTGGGTCGAAGCCGCCGTAGCCGCCCTGGAAGAACAGCAGCGGCCCGGCGGTAACCCCGACATCGAGAGAGGTAACCTCACCGATCACAATGTCGTGGTCGCCCGCCCGGTACCGGTCGACGACGCGGCAGTCGATCCAGGCCACCGCGCCGTCGAGGATCGGGCATCCGGACGGCGCCGGCGGGCAGGCCGGGCCGGCGCACTTGTCCGGATCATGCGCCGCGAAGCGGCGGCACACGGACTCCATGCTCGCGCTGAGAACGCTCACGCAGAACGTCTCGGAGCCGCGCAGGCGGGCGTAGCTGTTGGAGGTTACCGAGGCGATGAAGGCCACGAGCGGTGGCGACAGCGACACCGAGGTGAACGAACCGACGACCATCCCCACGGGCCCGCCATCGGGTCCGATGGCCGAGACGATCGCGACTCCGGTCGGGTAGCACCCGAGCACCTCCCGGAACCGCTGTGGATCGACTCCGCTCGTGGCCGCGCCGCCTCCGGCACTTCCGGTCATGACGCCAGGTGCTCCCGCAGAGTCGAACCCGAGTACTTGCGGCGGAAGTAGCCGCGGTCCTGCAGCCGGGGCACCACGTGTTCCGCGAAGTCCCGAAGACCCTGCGGCAGATCGGCGGCGATGACCACGAACCCGTCGGCCGCCTCCGCGTCGAACCAGGTGATCAGGTCCTGGGCGACCTCGTCCGCCGTTCCGATCACCGGCCGGTGCCCGAGGCTCATCGCCATGCGTTGGGCGAGTTGGCGCACCGTGAGCTTTTCGCGCAACGCCGTCTGGATGTACAGCCGCGGGCGCGACACGCTCGCGTTCGCCGGAAGCTGGTCGGTGATGTCCGGGAACGGCTCGTCCGGATCGAGACCGCTCAGGTCGACCCCGCCGAGGTGGTGGGACAGGAACGCATGAATCTTGTCTATGTCGACATAGCTGGCGAACTCGTTGGCGAGTTCCCGGGCCTCGGCCGTGGTCGCGCCAACGATCGGCATGATCCCCGGCAGCACCTTGAGCGCGTTGCTCGGCCGGCCGAAGCTGGTCGCCAGGGACCGGGTCTCGCGCACGAATGCTCGACTTGACTCAATATCGAACTGTGTCGTGAACGTGAGATCGGCCCACCGCGCTCCGAGCCGCATGCCCGGTCCGGACGATCCCGCCTGCGACAGCGCGAGGCGGCCCTGGGGTGACCGCCGCACCGGGAGGGGACCCTTCACCTGGAAGAACTTGCCGACATGGTCCAGAGGCCGGATCCGGGACAGGTCTCCGTAGGTCCCGGATGCCACATCCGCGACGATCGCGTCCTCCTGCCAGCATTCCCACAGGCCCACGACGACCTGGACGAACTCCTCGGCCCGCTCGTACCGGTCCTGGTGGGCCGGAAGCGGATCCGAGCCGAAGTTGCCGGCGGCCGCCTGGATCGCCGTCGTCACGATGTTCCAGCCAGCGCGGCCGTTGGTCAGGTGATCGAGGGTGGCGAACTGACGGGCGACCGTGAACGGCTCGTTGTAGGTCGTCGAGCTCGTGCCGATGAGGCCGATCCGCTGGGTGAATCCGGCCAGCGCCCCGAGCACGACCACCGGGTCCGGACGCTCGGTGGAGTCCGCGGCAATCTGGTCGCCGATCGTCAGCGCATCCGCGAGAAAGAACGCGTCAAAGCAGGCTGCCTCGGCGATCTGCGCGACCTCGACCCAGTGGTTGAGTGTCATGGCAGCCGCCGCGTCGGTCCGGGGCGACTTCCATACGCCCTGAGCCGCACCCACTCCTTGGATAAAGGCTGCGAAATGCATCTGTCGGGTCATCGCACGCTCCTCAAACGCCATTGGTTGGGGCGGCCGTAACGGGTGGCGGGTCAGGCGAACACGACATCGACGGGCTTGAGGGCGGCCGGGACGGACGGGCCGGAGCCGCCTCGTCGACCACAAGGACGTCGACCGGATCGTCAACCAACCATGCGCCACACTCCTATGTGGAGGCATTACTGAACGGCCACTCGGCGTCAGACTAGCACCGCTCACCTTAGCCAAGCAACCATTTGCTTGGTTGGCGGAAGGCCCGCGGCCGGCGCCTCCACCCGGCCGCCATCGCCCCGGTCCCCGCTGGCCGTGGTTCAGGACAAGCGAAGACGGTTCGGCTAATCGAGGATCATGATCAGGCCTGACCCGGTTGCCGCGACGACCCAGGGGCGTCGGCCGGCCGTACGCCGCACCGTCACTGCGGCCGGGCCGGACTTACCGCACAGGCCGGAGCACCCGGCCATACCCGGGACAGGCGGTCATACCGGCACCATCCACAGCACGGTGGCCGCCACCGCCCGAAAGCCCCACCCGGCGGTTGGCCGTCACCGGGTCGCGCGGAGGTCCTCTTCGATGGCGGCCGCGGTCTCCAGCAGCGGCGGGAGCAGGTTCTCCCGCATGCTCTCGAGGGTGGCCCGGCTCGCGTGGGCGGAGATGTTGATCGCGGCCATCACCCGGCCGTCGCCGTCACGGATCGGCGCCGCGATCGACCGCAGCCCCTCCTCCAGCTCCTGATCGACCAGGGCGTAGCCGTCGCGGCGAACCCGGCGCAGCTCGGCCCGCAGGCGCTTGGCGTCGACGATGGTGTTGGCGGTGATGCGGGACAGGGACGCGTTGGCGAAGTAGCCGTCGAGCCATTCGTCGGTCTGACCGGCGAGCAGGACCCGGCCCATCGATGTGGCGTAGGCCGGGAACCGGGTGCCGACGGCGATCGAGACCCGCATGATGCGCCGCGTCGGCACCCGCGCGACATAGACCACCTCGTCGCCGTCGAGTACCGAGACCGAGGAGGACTCGTGCACCTTCTCCACCAGCTGCTCCAGGTGCGGCATCGCGACCTCGGGGAGCGACAGGCTGGACAGGTACGCGTAGCCCAGTTCCAGCACCTTCGGTCGCAGCGCGAAGAGACGCCCATCGGTGCGCACGTAGCCGAGCTCCACGAGCGTGTGCAGGAACCGCCGCGCCGAGGCCCGATTCAGCCCGGTCGCCCGGGCCACGTCGCTGAGCGTCAGCTCGGGGTTGTCGGCGTTGAATGCCCTGATCACCGCGAGACCGCGGTCCAGCGACTGCACGAACTCCGTCGGCTCAGTCACGCCCCCTCCCCTCTGCCGGCTCGGTCACCGCCGGTCGGCGGCCGGCGGATCAGCTGGGTCCTGTTCGCAGAGCGTACGCTGAGCCACCGCGAACGCCGAATTCGCCGCCGGCACGCCGGCATAGACCGCGACCTGTAGGAGCACCTCCTTGATCTCGTCCGGGGTCAGCCCGTTGCGCAGCGCCGCCCGCACGTGCATGGCCAGCTCCGCCTCGTGGCCCAGGGCGGCGAGGAGGGCGAGGGTGATGCAGCTCCGGGTGCGGCGGTCCAGCCCGTCCCGGCCCCAGATA
>JADGGF010000417.1 GCA_019690055.1 Micromonosporaceae bacterium | reverse complement strand
CCGCAAGGGCAGCGGAAAGCGCTGACCGGCACACGGACCAGGCGGCCTGCCCGTAGGCTGGGTTGACCGCTGACCACAGTGGACTGATGCGCCAGCGGCCGCTCGCCCACTTTTTCTGCATGACCTCTTATCTCGGAGCGACACCCGTGACCGACACGACGAAGCCAGTTGGGTCCGCCAACGCCACCGACCTGTCCGACGACGGACCGGAGACCGTTGACGTGGATGACGCGGCGGATCTCGACGACGAGACCGATCCCGTCGCGCGCGACGATGACGACGAGGACGTCGGTGACGAAGACGGTGACGACGACCGCCCGGCCGGAGACGACGAGCTGTTCCGGCAGAGCGAGATCGCGGCCGACTACATCGAGGGGCTTCTCGATATTCTCGACGTCGATGGAGACATCGACGAACTTGTGCAGAATGGCCGGCCGATGGTCGAGGTCGTGGGTGGGCGGCTCACCAACCTGATCGGCCACCGGGGGGCCACGCTGGAGGCGCTACAGGAGCTCAGCCGGCTGGCGATCTACCGGCGGACGGGCGAGCCGTCACGACTGTTGCTCGACGTGGGCGGGTTCCGCGCGGCCCGGCGCAAGGAGCTCATCGCGGTGGCCAAGAACGCGATCGAGAAGGTGAAGCGGTACGGCGAGCCCGTACGGTTGGAGCCGATGACCGCGTTCGAGCGCAAGTGCATCCACGACGTCATCAACGCCACGGCCGGCGTGGAGAGCGAGTCGGAGGGTGTGGAGCCGAGTCGCCGCGTGGTCATCCGGCCCAGTGATAAATGATCTTCGATATCTGAGTTTCAGTGGCAGCGCTCGCCCAGTCGGTGCTCATGATGCCGCGGTAGTGCTGCGCCGGAAGTGACCATCATGACAGAACCCGACGATCCCGCACCGCCGCCCGAGCTGCACTCGGCGGCGGTGCGGTGTTTTGGCGAGCGGCTGCCGATCGCCATCCGGTACGCCTCACTGCTCATGACCGACGGCGTGGTGCGCGGTCTGATCGGACCTCGCGAGTCGTCCCGGCTGTGGGATCGGCACCTGCTCAACTGCGCCGTGGTGGCTGAGCTTGTTCCGCCGAACGCGCGGGTGATCGACGTCGGCTCGGGTGCCGGGCTGCCCGGAGTGGTGCTGGCCGTGGCGCGACCGGATCTGACCGTGGTCCTGGTCGAGCCGATGGCGCGGCGGGTCGATTTCCTGACCGAGGTGGTCGCCGCCCTCGATCTCGACGGTACGACCGTGGTGCGGGCGCGGGCCGAGGAGTGTGCCCGCGGTCGCCATCGGCTCGAGCCGGCCGACATCGTGACCGCTCGGGCCGTCGCCCCGCTCGATCGACTGGCGGCGTGGTGCCTGCCGTTGGTCAGGACCGATGGCCGGCTGCTCGCGCTCAAGGGGGAGTCGGCGGCGGTCGAGATCGAAGAGCACCGACGTTCGGTGGCCCGGTCCGGCGGAGCCGAACCGCTCCTTCGACGCTGTGGTGTGGACGTCGTGGCCATTCCCACGACGGTGGTGGAGATCGCGAAGCGCTAGCCGGCGCCGTCCGTTTTGCGAACGTTGCCCCCCGGCCGACAAAGTCGCTTCGGCACGTCGCGGCGACGTGCGTGGTTCTTGACACCCGACGGTCGTAGTCTGGCCGGGCGTCGTCCTTCCAGAGACGACGGCGCACGGCACCGGTGCCGGCGACGGCTCTGGAGCTGGGCAGCAAGTAACTCGGACGAGGATGAGACGGTGCACGAGAACGGTTCCTACAGCGGCGGCACCGGGTCGGGCCGCCCCACCTTTGGTCCAGTGGTGATGGGCGTTTCACGTGAAACGCCGGGGCCGCTCACCATCTCGGGTAGCGGCGGCCTCTACCAGGCGCACGGTGCGTCCGTGGACTCTCTCCGGTTCGGCTTTGCCCCGACAGACGTTCCGGGACCCCGGGCCATGGCCGACTCGGGCGGAGGTGCCGCCGTCGAGCCAACGACGGCGATGCCGGTGTATCAGGGGTCCGGCGGTCCCAATATCATCATCTCGGCGGCGGGTAACCGGGGGAGGTCCAGCGACATGGATGGTGTGCGTCAGTCCCGTGATGCCGAGGACCCGCCGCTGGCGCAGGAGGCGAAGCGAGCCATCCAGATCCTCAACCCGAGCGGCGAGATCCAGATGCCTCGCCCGCCCCAGATGCGCGTCTTCTGCGTGTCGAACCAGAAGGGCGGCGTCGGCAAGACGACGAGCGTCGTAAACATCGCCGTTGCTCTGGCCCTGCATGGCAACCGGGTCCTGGTCATCGACCTCGACCCCCAGGGCAACGCGTCGACGGGCCTGGACGTCCCGCACCACGCCGCGGTCCCGGACGTCTACGACTGCCTCGTCGCCGACACCCCGATCTCGGATGTCGTGCAGAAGGTGCAGGGCATTCCGAACCTCTGGTGCGTGCCGGCCACGATCGACCTCGCCGGTGCGGAGATCGAGCTCGTCTCGATGGTGGCCCGCGAGTCTCGTCTGGCCCGCGCCCTCGAGCAGCACGACGGCGAGTACGACTACATCTTCATCGACTGCCCGCCTTCGCTGGGCCTGCTGACGGTCAACGCGCTCGTCGCGGCCAAGGAGGTCATGATCCCCATCCAGTGCGAGTACTACGCCCTGGAGGGTGTGCAGCAGCTGACCAACAACATCCAGCTCGTCAAGAACCACCTGAACCCGGCCCTCGAGGTCACCACGGTTCTGTTGACGATGTACGACCGCAGGACCCGCCTCGCCGACGCGGTGGAGCAGGACGTCCGGGCGCACTTCGGCGACCGGGTGCTGACGGCGGTCATCCCCCGGAACGTGCGGGTCTCCGAGGCGCCCAGCTACGGGCAGTCGGTCATGACCTATGACCCCGGTTCGCGCGGCGCGACCAGCTACTTTGAGGCCGCGCTGGAGATCGCGATGCGTGGTGCGCAGGTAGGAGCCTCCTGATGACGGGCAAACCGCGGGGCGGCCTGGGTCGTGGCCTGGGCGCTCTGATCCCTCAAGGCCCGAGTGGATCGGTGGCCACGGCGCCCGCCGGTCCTGGGGCCGACGGGGCAGCGCAGGGAGCGCAGCCCGACGGCCCGGACCTGGCACCGGTGCCCGGGGCCCGGTTCGCCGAGATCCGCGTCGACGCGATCACCCCGAACCCCCGCCAACCGCGGCAGGTGTTCGACGAGGACGCCATGGAGGAGCTGAAGGTCTCCATCCGCGAGGTGGGGTTCCTCCAGCCCATCGTGGTCCGCGAGACGGGACCGGGGGCGTACGAGATCGTCATGGGCGAGCGCCGGTGGCGGGCGGCCCAGGCGCTCGGCCTGGAAGTCATTCCCGCGATCGTGCGCGAGACCCGCGACGACGCGATGCTGCGCGACGCCCTGCTCGAGAACATCCACCGGGCCAACCTGAACCCCTTGGAGGAGGCGGCGGCCTACCAGCAGCTGCTCGAGGAGTTCGGGGCGACCCATGAGGAGCTGGCTCGGCGCATCGGCCGCAGCCGTCCGCAGATCTCGAACACGATCCGCCTGCTGCAGCTGCCCACCAGCGTCCAGAACCGGGTGGCCGCCGGAGTGCTCTCCGCCGGGCATGCCCGGGCGCTGCTCTCGTTGGAGCGACCGGAGCAGCAGGAGGTCCTGGCCAGCCGGATCGTCGCGGAGGGCATGTCGGTTCGGGCGACCGAGGAGGCGGTCGCGCTCGCGCTGGCCGAGGGGGCACCGGCCAAGCGGCCGACCGTCAAGCGGGCCAAGCCGCACGCCCCCGGTCTGAGCGAGCTCGCTGACCGCCTCTCCGACCACTTCGAGACCCGGGTCCGCGTGGAGCTCGGACGGCGCAAGGGCCGGATTCTGGTTGAGTTCGCCACGATCGAGG
This sequence comes from Micromonosporaceae bacterium, assembly GCA_019690055.1. Taxonomy (GTDB): domain Bacteria; phylum Actinomycetota; class Actinomycetes; order Mycobacteriales; family Micromonosporaceae; genus DATBGZ01. Next base: position 446 of record JADGGF010000417.1, on the reverse strand, counting down.
ATCTGGAGCGCATCGTCGCGCTGATCGGGGTCCCGGCCGGCAAGGGCTGACCCCCGACATCGGCGAGGGCCGGACGTTCGCTGGGACGTCCGGCCCTCTCTTTGTGCCTCGTTCGGGAAGGGTGCTGCGACAACCAGCGGAGGTGTCGCTGGGATCGTGGCGTCCTCGCCGTACGCCGCCCTGGTTCGGGGAGCGGGTTGACCGGACACGTCAACGCTCTGCTCGGCTGGGCGCAGCAGACGGCTCTGCGCTCCCCCAGGCCTTCACCGTGGTCACCTTGTCGGCGATGGCTGGATCTGCCCGAGGGCGGGGCGGGAGGCGGTCAGCCGCGTCGCGTTGCCGCCGGTCCGCGGACAGTAGTGGTTCGCCGGCCGCTCGTGGGTGAGAGATGCAGGCCCTGGGCTGGTCGAGGGCGCCTCCAGAGCGCCCTTGGGACCGGTTGAGAC
>JADGGF010000012.1 GCA_019690055.1 Micromonosporaceae bacterium | reverse complement strand
GGTTAATGTCGTAGGGTGCCCCGTTTCCGCTCACCCGGTCCCGCCACGGTGGAGCGGAGCCAGCGGACCCTGCGCAACCTCTGGCGGACGATGCACTACCTGCGCCCGTACCGGTGGCACTACGTCGGGATGCTCCTGCTCGGCTTCCTCGGCACAGGTCTGGCCATCGCGATCCCGTTGCTGGTCCAGCGCGTGATCGACGGCCCGGTCCGACACGGCGACCCCGCCGGGCTGTGGATACTGGGCGCGCTCGCCCTCGCCTTCGGGGCGGTTGAGGCCGGAATGATGTTCCTGCGCCGATACGTGAGCTCGGCCACGGCGCTGTCCATGGAGGCCCGCCTGCGCAGCGACCTCTATCGGCACCTACAGCGGCTGCCGGTCAGCTTCCACGACGGCTGGCAGTCGGGGCAGCTGCTGTCGCGGGCCACCACCGACCTGTCGATGATCCGCCGGTTCCTCTCGTTCGGGCTGATCTTCTTCATCATCAACATAGTTACGTTCGTCGCAGTCACTGGGCTGCTGGTGCACCTGTACTGGCCGTTGGGCCTGACCGTGGCCGCGAGCACCATCCCGCTCGCCATGATCAGCAACCGCTTCACCAAGCGATTCAACGCGATGTCCCGGACGATGCAGGACCAGCAGGGCGATGTGGCCACGCTGGTCGAGGAGAGCGCCGGCGGGATTCGGGTCATCAAGGCCTTCGGCCGCCACGACCACATGTCGTCGCTCTTCGACGCCCGGGCCACGGCGCTGCGCGACACCGCGATCGACAAAGCCCGGCTGACCGCCGGCACCTGGCCCCGCTTCGACCTGATCTCGAACATCATGCTGGCCACGAGCCTCGTCGGCGGGGCGGTGGCGGTCTCCGTCGGCCACCTCACGGTCGGCGAGCTGGTCGCCTTCGTGACCCTGCAGCTCATGCTGATCTGGCCGGTGGACTCGCTCGGCTTCATCATCGCCAACGCCCAGGAGGCGACAACCGCGGCCGATCGCATCTACGAGATTCTGGATACGCAGCCGTCGATCATCGACCGGCCGGGCGCGGTGGTCCTGCGCCGGGAGTCGGTGACCGGGGCCATCCGGTTCGAGGGCGTACGGTTCGCGTACCCCGACTCCGGCGGCGCCCCGGACGGGGCCGGCGGCCCGGACGGTGTGGGCCGGCGGTCCCGGCCCATTGAGGTCCTCCGGGGGGTGGACCTGCAGATCTACCCGGGCGAGACGCTGGCCATCGTCGGGGCGACGGGGTCCGGGAAGACCACGCTGGCCAGCCTCATCCCACGCCTGATCGACCCGACCGGCGGCCGCATCACGCTCGACGGCCGGGACATCCGGGACTTCACCCTCGACTCGCTCCGATCGGTGATCGGCTTCGCGTTCGAGGAGGCGACCCTGTTCTCGATGAGCGTTCGGGAGAACCTCACCCTCGGCCACCCCGACGCCACCGACGACGAGATACGCCAGGCGATCGAGATCGCGCAGGCGGACTTCGTGTGGGAGCTGCCGTGGGGGTTGTCGACCCGGGTCGGCGAACAGGGCCTGTCGCTGTCGGGTGGTCAGCGCCAGCGCCTGGCTCTGGCCCGGGCCGTGCTCGGTCGACCCCGGATCCTCGTGCTGGACGACCCGCTGTCGGCGCTGGACGTGCACACCGAGGCGCTGGTGGAGCAGGCCCTCGCGCGGGTGCTGCGCGGCACCACCGCGATTCTCGTGGTGCACCGGCCGAGCACGGTGGCGCTCGCCGACCGGGTGGCCCTGCTCAAGGACGGCGTGATCGCGGCGGTGGGCACCCACTCGCACCTGCTCGCCACCGAGCCTCACTACCGCGAGGTGCTCGCCACAGCCACCGACGGGGGTGCCGACGGGACCAGGTCCGACCCGGCGGCTGAGCAGGAGGAGGCGCTGGCGTGAGCATCGACGTGTCGGCGTGGCGTGGTCTGGCCCAGGACGCTGATGCGGAGCGAACGGCGGCGGAGGCGACCGACCGCCGGTCCACGATCCGGTTGCGGCGGTCGAGCCGGGCCCTGCTCGGCGACCTGCTCCGCCCGCACCGCCGTGCGCTGGCCGTCGCCGTGACGCTGCTGCTGCTCCAGAACGCCGCCGCGATGGCGGGGCCCTACCTGGTGATGCTCGGCATCGGCCAGGGCATCGATCCGCTGAAACGCGGAGATTTCACGGTGCTCCTCGCCGTCGCTGCGGGGTTCGCCCTGGCCGTGACCGTGGAGTACCTCGGCCGCCGAGGGTTCCTCGTGATCGTCGGCCGCGTCGGCCAGGATCTCCTGCTCGACCTGCGCCAGCGTGTCTACCGGCACTTCCAGCGGCTGTCCATCAGCTTCCACGAGCGCTACACGTCGGGTCGCATGGTGGCCCGCCTCACCTCCGACATGGACTCGATCGCCGAGCTCGTCAGCGGCGGCCTCGACACGCTCATCCTGGCCGTGCTCTCGGTGGTCTCGATTGCCGGCATCCTGATCGTCATCGACCCGCCGCTGGCGCTGGTCGCGCTGCTGTCCTTTCCGTTCCTGCTCTGGTTGTCCAACTGGTTTCGGGTCGAGTCGGCGAAGGCCTACCGACGCACGCGGGAGGCCGTCGCCCTGGTGATCGTCCACTTCGTCGAGTCGCTGGGCGGAATGCGGGCGGTGCAGGCGTTCCGCCGGGAGCCGCGCAACCAGGAAATCTTCGATGTGGTCAGCGACGAGTACCGGGCGGCCAACCTCAAGGCGCTCAACCTGATCGCGATCTTCGGCTCCTCCATCAAGCTGATCGGCAACATCACGATCGCGGCCGTGCTCACCTACGGTGGCTACCGGGCGCTGCGCGGCGAGGTGGGGCCGGAGGTGCTCGCCGCTTTCCTGCTCTACCTGCGCCGGTTCTTCGAGCCGATGCAGGAGATCTCCCAGTTCTACAACTCGCTGCAGTCGGCGACCGCGGCGCTGGAGAAGCTCTCCGGCGTCCTGCAGGAGCAGCCGACAGTGCCCGAGCCCGTCCGGCCCGTGCCGGCCCCGACCGGCCGCCGACGCGGATCGGTGACCTTCGAACGGGTATCGTTCGGCTACCGCGCTGACCGATTGGTCCTGCCGTCGCTCGATCTCCATGTCCCGGCCGGGCAGACGGTGGCGCTGGTCGGGCCCACCGGTGCGGGCAAGTCGACCGTGGCGAAGCTGGTGGCCCGGTTGTACGACCCGACGTCCGGAGTCGTCCGCCTGGACGGAGTGGACCTGCGCGATCTGTCCACTGAGGACCTTCGCCGGAGCGTGGTCATGGTGACCCAGGAGAACTTCCTGTTCTCCGGCACCATCGCGGAGAACATCGCGTTCGGTCGGCCGTCGGCGACCCGGGCGGAGGTGGAGGCCGCAGCCCGGGCCATCGGGGCGGACGAATTCATCCGGTCGCTGCCCGACGGGTACGACACCGACGTACGCAAACGGGGTGGCCGGCTCTCCGCGGGCCAGCGCCAGCTCGTGGCGTTCGCCCGCGGCTTCCTCGCCGACCCCGCGGTGCTGATCCTCGACGAGGCGACGTCCTCCCTGGACATTCCGACCGAACGCCTGGTGCAACGCGCAATGCAGACGATCCTCGCCGACCGGACCGCCTTCGTCATCGCGCACCGCCTGTCGACCGTGCTGGTCGCCGACCGGGTGCTCGTCATCGAGGGTGGTCGCGTCGTGGAGGACGGACCACCGTCGGTGCTCGTGGCCCGCGGTGGCCGGTTCGCCGCCCTGCACCAACAGTGGGCCGACAGTCTCGTGTAGCTCGCAAGCCTCACCAGGAGCCGGGCTCGCCCGAGCGCAGCGAGGGCAATCGAGCGGAGCGAGCACCAGAACTTTTGTGATATCTATACCGGCATGGATTTCGTCCTGGCCGGACTGCCGTTCACCGCCGACGATCCCCTGCTGTGGACGACGCTCGATTCGTCCACGCTGACCGGGGCGGCCGGCCCCCGGACCGACCTGTTCGTCGACCCCGCGAGCGGCGAGGCGATGCTCAACGCGCCCCGGCTGCTCGCCCCGGCCCCGGACGGCGACTTTCAGCTGTCCGCCTGCGTCTCGGTGGAGTTCGCTTCGACCTACGACGCCGGGGCCCTGCTGCTGTGGGCGGGCGACGACACGTGGACGAAGCTCGCCTACGAGTACTCGCCCCAGGGCCGCGGCATGGTCGTCAGCGTGGTGACGCGGGGGCGCTCCGACGACGCCAACGGGTACGTCGTGGACAATTCCGCGCAGCTTGCCGGAGCGGAATCTGCGAGTACTTCCGCGCAGCTTGCCGGAGCGGAATCTGCGAGTACTTCCGCGCAGCTTGCCGGAGCGGAATCTGCGAGCAATTCCGTGTGGCTGCGGATCGCCCGGGTCGGCGAGGCGTACGCCTGCCACGCCTCCATCGATGGCACGCGGTGGGACTTCGTCCGGCACTTCACGCTGGGGACGACCGCCGCAGCGATAGGGTTCGAGGTGCAGTCGCCGCTCGGCGAGGGGTGCCGGGCCGCGTTCACCGACATCACCTTCTCCCCGACCACGCTGACCAACCTCCGCGACGGCAGTTGACCGCTACAGGGACTCGCGGGGCCGCGAGCCCAGCGCGGGCCGGCCCATCGCCGCGAGGACCGCGAGCACCGTGCCGACCACCACGACGAGCATGCCGGTCGCGCTCGAGACCGTGACCGCGACCTGGTTGACGACGATGTTGAGCACCCCGGTGACCACCGCGGCGGGCACCAGCACCGCCGTGACGTCCACGGCCGGGGCCGCGGCCAACGCGGAGAACCAGAGGGAGACGTAGCCGGCGAGGATCACTCCCGTCACTGTGGCCCACAGCCAACCCTCGCCGCCGATACGGACGAGAGTGGGCCACCGCCCGCTGACCGCGAGCCAGGCGGCCAACAGGGCAACGCCGCCCGCGATGCGGGTGACCGCCACGTACCGCACGGGGACCTCGCGCAGCAGCCAGGAGGCCAGCACGGTCTCCCCCGACCACACCAGGGTCGCGGCGAGCACGAGCCACTCGCCGACGCCGAACCGGAGCCCGGACAGCCCACCCGAGAGCACGGCCTGCCCGGCCACCAGCACCGCGATGGCCGCCACGTGGAGCAGGCGCAGTCGTTCGCGCAGGATGACCACGGCGAACAGCGCCACCCAGATGACCAGCGTCTTGTGCAGGAAGGCGGCCTGGGTCGAACTTGCCCGGGCCAGTCCTTCGAAGAAGAGAACGAAGCCGATGCTGCCGCCGGTCGCGGCGACGGCCGCCAGGCCGGCGACCTGCCGGGGCCGCAGGCGGGGCCAGCGCGGGCCGGGCCGGTCGACCCGGCGGCCGAACTGGTCGGCCCGCCGCCACGGTTGGGCGACGAGCGCCGCGCCCACGGCGAGCACGACCGCGGCGACGAGGTTCTTGGCGGTGGTATAGACGGTCGCGTCCGGCACGGCGCGCACCCCGTAGGAGTTCACGAAGACCGCCACACCGCTGACCGCGGCGGCCCCCAGCGCTAGCGTGATACCGGCGGTCCGATCACGAGTCATGGTACGGCTCCCTGCTGCAGGAACGAGACACGCTCGGCGGCCTCCTCCGGGGTCAGCACGGCCACCGCGAGTCCAGTGTGGACAAGGACGATGTCGCCCGGTGACACCACGACACCCAAGGCATCGACGATAGTGAGGGGCACGTCCCGGACCAGACCCCGGATGGACACGCGGGCCATCCCATCCGCCACGGAGAGCACGACTCCTGGTTCCGCGATGCACATGGTGGACCTTTCGTACGTACTCCTCTGTCGCTGGTGCTTGGTACCCCTCTCCCGCTGACGCTAGGCGCCGGCGCCACCGTTCGACAGGGTCCGATGTCCCAGTGAGGCGGGCCGTCCGTCCTGTGTCGACGCTCTCCAGTCAGGACGTGGGGTATGGTCTCGTCCCCGCGACGTCAACCGAGGATAGCGGCGGCCACTGGGCGGGCCAGGGCCTCGTTGGTCATACGGAGGATGCGTTCGGTGTATCCACGGAGTGCTCGTGCTTGTCGAGCCGACAGGACGTCACAGAGCCAATCCCAGTGCAGGGCAACGACGTCACCGACGCGTACGTCCGGCACGAGACGGCCTCGCACATCGGCACAGGTCACCGCCTCGACGCGGGGCGCGCCGAGGTGCAGCGACCGCCCGTCCCAGACCAGCGGCCGGACGGCCACCTCGGCCAAGCCGGCGTCGATCGCGACGACCCGGCCCCAGCGGATGCGGCAGGAGTCGAGGACCCGCATGGGCTCCTCGGCCGCGACGCCGGCCCGCAGCAGCCCGACCCACGGATAGACGGCCATGACGTGAAAGTTGTGGTGGGGCACCGCCCCGAGCAGTGCCAGCGTCGCGATGTCCGCCATGCCCGCCCCGGCCCGGGCCTCGAAGCGGGCCGTGAGGTGGGCCGCGAAGACCCGGCCGTCCACCCGGGTGAGCAGGTCGTTGCCGAGCCAGTACGCCTCGACCACGTCGCCGTCCAACGGGTCCGGCCGCCCGGACGCGGCGGCTATCAACTCCAGGTACGGCCAAGCCCCGGCGAACTGGCGGGCGAGGTGCACGAGGTCAGGGCCGGCCACCCCGGCGTCGGCGTGGCCGAGCAGGGCCACCGAATCGTCGGGGCCGCAGTAGCCCAGCGCGTTGGGCGGATAGGCGAACCGGGCGAACCGCAGCGGACCGGTGGCCGGTCCGGTCACCGTCGGGTCGCGCGCCACGTGACCTCCTCCGCGATCTCGTCGACCAGTTCCGCCACCGCGACCTCCACCGCTGGCGTTAAACCGACTCCGGTCGATGTGTTGTCGGCCTCGACCAGATACAGCAGCATCCGAGTGGGCAGCCGGTCCAGCGCCGCGGCCAACGCCACCGCGTCGCCGAGGTCGACCGCGTGCGAGGCCGCGCAGCCAGCCCGGCCGAAGCTCGGGTGTCGCAGGCTGCGCCGGTGGATGGTGCCCGGCGGCGCCCCGGAGCGTACGGCGTCCACCACCACGGCAAGATCGGCCCCGTCCCATAGGTCGATCAGTCGGGTCGGCTCGCCGTCGCACTCGGCAAGCTTCACGGTGGGCGGACACCGGTGGCGCAGGCCCGCGATGACGGCGGGGCCGGCCCCGTCGTCGCGGCGGTAGGGATTGCCGACGCCGATCACCCTGATGCGCGTCATGACCGCTCCACGGACAGCTCGAGGAAGTGCGTCGCGCAGGAGATGCACGGGTCGTGGTTGCGGATGGCCTGCTCGCACTCGTGGGTCAGCCGGTGGTCGTCCAGCTCCAGCCGGTCCTGCACGAACCGGCGCAGGTCGTCCTCGATCGCGGCCTGGTTCTGGGACGTGGGCGGGACGATCCGGGCGGCCGTGATGCAGCCATTTTTATCGATCTCATACCGGTGGAACAACGTCCCCCGGGGTGCCTCGGTCGCCCCGTAGCCGACGCCGGGTCGGGCGAGCACGGGTACCGCCGCGGGCGCGAACGGCCGATAGGCGTCGACCAGGCGGATGGCCTCCGCGATCGCTTGGACCAGCTCCACCGCCCGCACCACGATGCTGCGGAACGGGTTGCGGCAGACGGGCTCCAGCCCGACGGCGTCCGCTGCGGCGCGAGCCTCGGGCAGCAGCCACGGTCCCGAGAGCGCGTAGCGGGCCAGCGGTCCGGTCAGGTAACGACCGCGGCCAGCCAACCGGGCGTGCAGCGCGGTCGAGTGGGGCATCTGCTCCTCGCGGATGTGCTCCTCAAAGGCGCGCACCGGAAAGCCGATCCCCCGGTCGGTGCGGATCACGCCGTCGAGCACGGCGTAGCGCCCGGGCTCGACCAGCGCCAGCAGCTCGTGGCTGTGCTCGAAGTCCGGAAACGGAAAGCCGGCCACCCAGTCGACCGTCGCGGTCGCCGCCTCCAGCGCTTCCTGCAACGGGGCGGCCAGGGCGGTGATCTCCGTCCGGGTGGGCACCCGGTAGAAGCCACCCACCCGGACGTTGACCGGATGGATGGCCCGCCCACCCACGGCCTCCAGGATCGCGTTGCCCACCTTCTTGATGGCCAGGCCCCGCTCCACAATGGAGCGATGGTCCCGGGCGAGCTCCACCACGCTCGGGTAGCCGAGAAAGTCGGGCGCGTGCAGCAGGTAGATGTGCAGCGCGTGGCTGGAGATCCACTCCCCGCAGTACAGCAGGCGGCGCAGGTCGGCGATGGGGCCGTCGACCCGCACCCCGCAGGCGTCCTCGATGGCCAGGCAGGCGCTCATCTGGTACGCCACGGGGCAGATGCCGCAGATCCGCGCCGTGATGTCGGGCGGCTCGGTGTACCCACGGCCCCGCAGGAATCCCTCGAAGAATCGCGGCGGCTCGTAGATCTGCAGGCGTACGTCGGTGACCCGTCCGTCGACCACGCGTACGTGCAGGGCGCCCTCGCCCTCGACGCGGCTCAGGCTGCCCACGGTCAGGGCCCGGTCATTGCGGTGGCTCATGGCTCCTCCCGGCGGCCGTGTCGAAGGTGGACGTCGCCGCGTTGAACGTGCGGTAAACTCGTTCGATATCGACATCCGTCATGCCACGGGCGAGCAGCACCGGCTCGAGGGCCGCGGTGTTCGCGCCGGGCATCGGGCCGAAGCAGCCGAAGCAGCCGCGATCGTAGACCGGACAGATCGCCCCGCAGCCTGCCTGGGTCACCGGACCCAGGCAGGGTGCGCCCCGGGCCACGAGCACGCAGGTGGTCCCCCGCAGCTTGCACTCCTCGCACACGCTGTACGCGGGAATCGCCGGCCGGCGCCCGGCCAGCAGCGCGGAGAGCAGGTCCAGCAACTGCCGCCGGTCGATCGGGCAGCCCCGCAGCTCGTAGTCGACCCGAACATGGGCCGAGATCGGGGTCGATGTTCCCAACGCGCTCACGTACTCCGGCCGCGCATACACGACACGCAGAAATTCTTGTGCTCGCGTCCGCTCGCACGGGCCTCGGGCCCCTGATGCGCGGTCTTCCCTCGTCGCTCGCTCGTTCCTCGCTCGCTCCTCAGTCCAGATCCGCGGGGCCCGAGGCCGGAATTCCTCGATATCCGCCAGGTTGCGCAGCGCCTGGATGCCGCCGGCGGTGGCGCAAGCGCCCACGGTGACCAGGATCCGCGACTGCTCCCGGACGCGCACGATCCGCTCGCGATCCTCTTCGGTGGTGATCGATCCCTCCACGAGCGACACGTCGTACGGGCCGTCGACGACCGTGCTCGTCGCCTCCAGGAAGTACGCGATGTGGACGGTCTCGGCCAGGGCCAGCAGCTCGTCCTCGCAGTCGAGCAGGGTCAGCTGGCACCCGTCGCACGACGCGAACTTCCACACGGCGAGACTGGGCCTGACCACACTGGGCTTGGCCACCGCGGCCACCGAGCCGGACATCACAACTCCCGGTGCTGCAGGAGACGAGCGGCGTTGCCCGCGTCGACCACCGGGCCGTCCCGGCAGACGAGGATCGGGCCGAGCTGGCAGTGTCCACAGAGGGCAATGCCGCAGTGCATGGTGCGTTCCAGCGAGACCCAGATCCGGTGCGGCGGGACGCCAGCCGCCACCAGCGCGTCCGCGCCGAGCCGCATCATGATCTCCGGTCCGCAGATGTACCCGGTCGGCGCCGGGCGGGTCGTGCCGCTCGGAGCGACCGGCACCTGGGACAGCAGGGTCGTGACCACGCCCACGTGTCCGGTCCAGGTCGCGTCCGCGCGGTCCACCGTGACCAGGACCCGCGCGCCGGCCGCGCGCCACTGGTCGTACTCGGCGGTGAAGATGAGATCGGCGGGTGTCCGGGCGCCGATGAGCACCGACAGCCGCCCGGGCTCGCGCAGTCCGGCCAGGATCACTGGACGCAGCGGGGCCAGGCCGATGCCGCCGGCCAGCACGATGACGTCGCCCTCCGGCGGACGATCAGGCCAGCCGCGACCGAACGGACCCCGCAATCCGAGGATCGATCCGACCGGGGCGTCGCAGATGGCCCGGCTGACCGCCCCCACCGCCCGGACGGTGTGCTGGATGACCGGACCCGATCCGCCGCTGATCGAGATCGGAATCTCGCCCACGCCAAACGCGTAGACCATCGTGAACTGGCCGGGCGCCCAGGCGTCAAGCCCGTCCCCCACCGGCTCCAGCCGCACCGTCACGGTGTCGGCCGTCTCCTCGTGCCGGTGGACGACTCGGTACGGCACCGGAATCATGGCCTGCCCGTACGGGTCGAGCAGGCGGACCCGGGTCGCCGGCAGCCGATCGACGTTCATCGTTCCGCCCCCTGAGACGTCAGGGCCCGCACCTCGGCGGTGATGTCGATGCCGGCCGGGCACCAGGCGATGCACCGCCCGCACCCGACACACCCCGACTCGCCGAACTGGTCGCGCCACGTGCCCAGCTTGTGCGTGAGCCACTGGCGGTACCGGCTGCGCGCCGAAGTGCGCACCGATCCGCCGTGCAGGTACGAGAAGTCGACCTCGAAGCAGGACGCCCAGGTCTGCCATCGCTCGGCGTGGTCGCCGGACAGGTCCGTCGTGTCGGTGACCGAGGTGCAGAAGCAGGTGGGGCACACCATGGTGCAGTTGGCGCAGGTGAGGCACCGCGCCGCCACATCCGCCCAGTGCGGCGAGTCCAGGGACGCCGCCAGCATCTCGCGCAGGTCGACGTCGGGCAGCGACCGTCCCATGTGGTCGGTCGCCGCGCCCACGGCGGCGCGGGCCGCCGCCACGACGTCGGGCGGTGCGGGTGTCTGCGGCAGCCGGGCCAGGATGCGCCCACCGGCCGGGCTCAGCGCGGTGGCGACGTACAAAGGCTCGGCGTCGCCGGGCTCGGCCAGCTCGGTCAGGGCCAGGTCCGCGAGGGCCCAGTCGGCCGGGGCCCGGTCGGGCCGAGTCTCGACGGCCTCGACATCCGGGCCCGCCCCGGCCGAGACGCAGAAGCAGGTCGCCGACGGCTCGGTGCAGTTGACCGCCACGAGGAACGCAGCGCGGCGCCGGGCCGCGTAGCTGGGGCTCGCGCCCAGCACCCGGTCCTGGATGGCGATGGCGCGCAGGTCGCACGCGCGCACGCCGAGGAACGCGTAGCGTGGGGGCTCCTCATCCGGCCCGGTGATGGTGAGGGTTCCGTCGACGCCCCGGTCCGCCGACCACAGTCGTTCGCGCGGTGGGTGCAGGAACCGCTTCCACGCCTGCGGGCCCGCGCTGTGCCCGAACACCGCCCGATCGGCCCGGCGACGCAGGCGATACACCCCCGGCCCGGTCTGCACGCCCCAGCCACTGGGCAGCTGGGCCGCGGAGTCGATGGCATCGAGAACAATCGCCCCATCGCGCTCCCGTGGACCGACGACGGTGCAGCCCTCCGCTCGCAAGGTCGTGACCAGCGGCTCCAGGGATCGCAGCAGTGCCGACATGATCTTCACTCCGTTCGGCCGGTCACGGTCAGCGTCGTCGATGACGAGGGCGATTCGTAGGGCCGGTCGGCCCCGGCCGATGGAGCCCTCCGACCCGCGCCGGTCCGGGCACACAAAAAAAACCGCCCAGGGCCGGTGGGCCAGACCCTGGGCGGTGTCGGAGGGGATCAACTACGCGGCTCGGGGGCGGCGAAGGCCTCGGTGGCCGGGGTGCGGGCGGCGTGCCAGAAGCCGAGCACCGAGAGCAGGAACATCAGACCGGCGCCGATGTAGGCGACCGTGGCGGCCAGGCCGGCCTTGGCGCCCAGCTCGCTGAATCCGTACGAGGTCAGCAGCAGGCCGCGCAGCGTCTCGCCTTTGAACACCGTCTCGCGCTGCTGGGTGACGGTCTGCAGTTCGGCCTGCAGGTCTTCCAGGTTCGGCGCGTTGGTGCGCTGGGCCTCGGCGATCTGGGCGCGCAGCTCGGATTGCACGTCGCCGAGTTCGGCGTAGGTCTTGCCGCCGGCGATGCCCTGCAGGTGCAGGCCGATGTAGTTGTTGGCGTAGCACTCGGCCTGCTTGCCGGTGGTCAGCGGCTGGCCGGCGTACTCGACCAGGCAGGGAACGGCGCGCTCCGCGTCGGTGAGCTCGTCGACGGTGGAGAAGGTGATCTTCTGCTCGCCCAGCTGGTCGGCCACGTACGTCTTGGCGAAGGATGCGTTGGCGGACAGGACAAGACCGCCGACGAGCAGGATGGCGGCGATCAACAGGCCACCGGCGCTGGCCATCAGGTCGAGCGTGCGGCGCTTCATCGAACTACTCCGTCTCTGTGGAAACCGGGTCGTCCCCGGCGACTCTTCGTGTCCTGTTCGGACGCCCCTACGGTCTCACTCCCCGCCGGCCCAGGGCCAGGGCACCCGGTCACCTGTCTCGGGACCTTCGGCCCTTCGTCCGGGCGAAGGTCGAAGGGCCTGCCGCGCGCGGGTCCGCCGGCCCTTACCGCCGCGATTCCGCACGGATAGACATGCGACGAGCAGGTTGTGTCGCGTGTTCAGGCGACGGGGAGGTTGCCGCATGTTCCAGATCCGCATTCACGGCCGGGGCGGCCAGGGGGTCGTGACCGCCGCCGAGCTGCTGTCGGTCGCGGCGAACGCCTTCGGTCGGCATGCCCAGGCCTTCCCCAGCTTCGGGTCTGAGCGGACCGGGGCGCCCGTGGTGGCGTTCTGCCGGATCGACGACCGCCCGATCCGCCTGCGGGAGCCGGTGCTGGAGCCGGACGCCGTGATCGTGCAAGATTCCACCTTGCTGCGCCAGATCGATGTCCTCGGTGGGCTGCGGCCGGCGGGCTACCTGCTGGTGAACACGGCCGCGACGCTCGACGACCTGGGGCTGGGCGGCGTCGTCGCCCGCCTGCCGCCCGGGCATGCGGTCGCCGTGTCCGCCACGGCGATCGCCCGGACCCACGTCGGGCGGCCCGTGCCCAACGCCGCCCTGCTCGGGGCGTTCGCGGCCCTGACTGAACTCATATCGATCGATTCCGTGGCCGCCGCGATCGCAACCCGGTTCCACGGCCACCTCCGCGACGGCAACGTGACCGCAGCCCGGGCGGCGTACGAGCACGTGAAGGGGGTGCGGTCCGGTGCGAGCGCAGCGTGAGGGATCCCAGGCCGTGGCCCTGACCGTGGCGCGCTGCCGGCCGGAGGTCGTCTGCGCGTACCCGATCTCGCCCCAGACGCACATCGTCGAAGGGCTCAGCGCGATCGTGGCCTCGGGCGAGCTTGCGCCCTGTGAGTTCGTCAACGTCGAGTCGGAGTTCGCCGCCCTGTCGGTGGCGATCGGCGCCTCGGCCGCGGGCGCCCGCGCGTACACGGCGACGGCGAGCCAGGGCCTGCTGTTCATGGCCGAGGCGCTGTGGAACGCGTCGGGGCTGGGGCTGCCGATCGTCATGACCGTGGCGAACCGGGCGATCGGGGCACCCATCAATATCTGGAACGATCACAGCGATGCCATGGCGCTGCGGGACTGCGGGTGGATCCAGCTCTACGCCCAGGACAACCAGGAGGCCGCCGACCTGCACATCCTCGCCTTCCGGTTGGCCGAACAGCTGTCGGTGCCGGTGATGGTGTGCATGGACGGCTTCGTGCTGACCCACGCGGTCGAGGAGATCGACGTCGCCGACCAGGAGCTGGTCGACCGCTACCTGCCGCCCTACCGGCCGCGTCAGGTTCTCGACCCGAAGGCCCCGATCACGATCGGCGCCATGGTGGGTCCCGAGGCGTTCACCGAGGTCAGGTACCTCGCCCACCAGACCCAGCGGCAGGCGCTGACGGTGATCCCCCGGCTCGCCGACGAGTTCGCCACCGTGTTCGGCCGCCGCAGCGCCAGCCTGGTCAGCCCGTACCGGACCGAGGACGCCGACCTCGTCGTGGTGGCGCTCGGCTCGGTGCTGGGCACCCTGGCCGAGACGATCGACGAGCTCCGCGACGACGGCGTGCGGGTGGGAGCGCTGGGCATCACGACGTTCCGACCGTTCCCCACCGAGGCCGTCCGGGCCGCGCTGCGCGACGGCCAGCGGGTGGTCGCCCTCGAACGGGCCTTTTCGATCGGCAGCGGCGGCGTGGTCAGCCAGGACCTGCGCGTGGCTCTGGCCGGCATGGATTGTCCACTGTCGACTGTGGTGGCCGGGCTCGGCGGTCGGCCCATCACCCGCCCGTCCCTGCGCCAGCTGATCACGCAGGCTCGGTCGGCCCCGGGCGACCCGACGGCGGGCCCGCAACCGCTGGTGTTCCTGGACCTGGACCGGGACCTGCTGGCCCACGGATAGGGGAGGTGGCGCATGGCCGTCCAGCGCGTGAAGTTCTACCAGACCGGCAGCTTCGCGGTCGGCAATCGGTTGCTCGACCCGGCCATGCGGTCGGTCCAGTCGGATGCGACCCGGACCAACGCGATCACGTCGGGGCACCGTGCCTGCCGCGGGTGCGGTGAGGCGCTCGGCGCGCGGTACGTGCTCGACGCCGCGATGCGGGCCACCGGCGGGAAGCTGGTGACGGTCAACGCGACCGGCTGCCTCGAGGTGTTCAGCACGCCGTACCCGGAGAGCGCCTGGCAGGTCGCCTGGCTGCACTCGCTGTTCGGTAACGCGCCGGCCGTGGCGGCCGGGGTCGCGGCCGCGCTGCGGGCCAAGGGCCGCACCGACATCCGGGTCATCGGGCAGGCGGGCGACGGCGGCACCGTCGACATTGGATTCGGTTGCCTGTCCGGCCTGTTCGAGCGCGACGACGACGTGCTGTTCGTCTGCTACGACAACCAGGGCTACATGAACACGGGCGTGCAGCGCTCGGGGGCGACCCCACCCGCGGCCCGCACCACGACCACGCCCGTCGAGGAGCAGGCGCCGGGCAACCGCTTCGGCCAGGGCAAGTTCGTTCCGTTCATCGCCATGGCGCACGAGATCCCGTACGTCGCCACGGCCACGATCGCCGACCTGCGCGACCTGGAGGCCAAGGTGGAGCGGGCCATGCAGCTGCGCGGCGCCCGGTATCTGCACGTTCTGGTGCCGTGCCCGCTGGGGTGGGGTACCGACGCGAGCGAGACCATCCGCATCGCCCGCCTGGCCACGGAGTGCGGCCTCTTTCCGGTCTTCGAGGCCGAGCGCGGTGAAGTGACGGATGTCAATCCGATCCGACACCGGGTCCCGGTCGAGGAGTACCTGCGCCGGCAGGTCCGCTACCGGCACCTGTTCGAGCCCACCCGCCGGGATGACCTCATCGCCCGCATCCAGGCCCGAGCCGACGCCAACATCCTTCGGTTTGGGTTGCTCGATGAGAAGGAGTCGTGATGGCTGAGCCTTCCGCGATCCCCCTGCCGTTCGCGATAACCCTGTCGGCCGCGACGAGCCGGAGCAACCACACCGGGGCCTGGCGGACCGAGCGGCCGGTCTACGTCGATCTGCTCCCCCCGTGCGTCAACGCGTGCCCGGCCGGCGAGAACGTCCAGCGATGGCTCTACCACGCCGAGGAGCGCGACCACGAGGCCGCCTGGCGCGAGCTGATGCGGGACAACCCGTTCCCGGCCATCATGGGCCGGGTCTGCTACCACCCGTGCCAGACGGCCTGCAACCGGGCCAGCCTCGACGAGGCCGTCGGCATCAACGCGGTCGAGCGGTTCCTCGGCGACGAGGCGTTGCGCCAGGGGTGGACGGTGACGCCGCCCGAGTCGGCCTCGGGCTACCGCGTGCTGATCGTCGGGGCCGGCCCGGCGGGCCTGTCGGCCGCGTACCATCTGCGCCTGCTCGGCCACGATGTCGTCGTGCGGGACGCGAGTCCCCAGGCCGGCGGCATGATGCGGTACGGCATCCCGACCTACCGTCTCCCGCGCGACATCCTCGACCTGGAGCTGGCGCGCCTGCTCGACCTCGGCATCGTGCTCGAGCTCGGCCGCCGGGTCGACGACCTACCGACCGAGATGGCCGACGGCGGCTTCGACGCCGCCTTCCTCGGCATCGGCGCCCAGCTGGCCCGGCGGGCCTACCTTCCGGCGGGCGACTCGGCCCGCATCCTCGATGCCCTCGGCGTCCTGCGCACCGTCGCCGACGGCGGCGCGCCGCTGCTGGGCCGACGCGTCGTGGTGTACGGCGGCGGCAACACGGCCATGGACGTCGCGCGTACCGCCCGCCGCCTTGGGTCGACGGACACGCTGGTCATCTACCGCCGCACCCGCGAGAAGATGCCGGCGGCCGACGTCGAGGTCGAGGAGGCGCTGGCCGAGGGCGTCCGCATCCGGTGGCTGTCCACCATCGCCTACGCCGGCGACGGCGCGGTGGTGGTCGAGCGCATGCGGTTGGACGAGGCGGGCCGGCCGGAACCGACCGGTGAGTTCGAACAGCTGCCGGCCGACAGCGTGGTCCTCGCGATCGGCCAGGACATCGACCAGTCGATTCTGTCTGATGTGGACGGTATCAGCGTCGTGGACGGGCTCGTGCAGGTCGGTCCGGACTTCATGACCGGCCGGGCCGGCGTCTTCGCGGGCGGCGACGTCGCCACCAACGACCGGACCGTCACCTCGGCCGTCGGGCAGGGCAAGCGGGCCGCCCGGCAGATCGACGCGTGGCTGCGCGGCCAGGTGATGGCAGCGCAACAGCCGCGCCGGCTCGCGACCGCCGACCGCCTCAACCCGTGGTACTACTCGGACGCCCCGGCTGCCGTCCGGCCCCAGCTCGACGCCGCCCGCCGGGCGTCGACGTTCGACGAGGTCGTGCAGGGGCTCGACGAAACGACCGCGGTGTACGAGGCCCGGCGCTGCCTGTCGTGCGGCAACTGCTTCGAGTGCGACAACTGCTACGGCATGTGCCCGGACAACGCGGTCATCAAGCTCGGCCCTGGCCAGCGCTACACCATCGACCTGAACTACTGCAAGGGATGCGGTATCTGCGCGGCCGAGTGCCCGTGCGGGGCCATCGACATGGTGCCCGAAGAGACCTGAGGACGACGGCCCGAGGGGAGGTGACGACGAGAAATGTCGATTAGTCACCACGTCTTCACCGCGGCCGTCAGTGCCGCGATCCGGGCGCCCTCACTGCACAACAGCCAACCCTGGCGGTTTCGCCGGTGCCCCGACGAGGTCCACGTCCTGGCCGACCCGAGCCGAACGCCGCCGGTCGCCGATGCCGGCGGTTGGGCCACCCGCATCGCCTGCGGCGCAGCCACGTACAACCTCCAGCTCGCGTTCGCCGTCGCCGGACAGCCGATGGCCGTGCAGTGGCGGCCGGACCCGAACGAGCCCACGCTGATGGCGGTGCTGCGGCCCACCGAGCCACGCCCGCCGACGCCGCACCAACTGCGGCTGTTTCAGGCGATCCCGCGACGGCACAGCAACCGCCGACCGTTCCTCCCGCGGCCGGTCCCGGTCGAGGTCCGCCTCGCCATGGTCACCGCAGCCAGTGAGGAAGGTACATGGATAGACCTGGTTGTCGGGGCCATTCCGGCCGCAGCCGTCAGCGAGATCACCCACGCGGCCAGCCGAGTCCTGCATCGAAACGAGGCCTACACGTCCGAGCTGGCGTCGTGGATCCGCCACGAGCGGGCGGGCACCGCCGGCATCCTCGCCGACGCCGACCCGAACGACCCCGAGGCCGACGCGTACGATCTGCTGCCGCTGCGGCCGCTCAGCGATCTGGTGGACGGGGCCGGGCGCACTCTCACGGACGACCCGCTCATCGCCGTGCTCGGGACCGCCGGTGACACCCAACAGGACCATCTGCTCGCCGGCTATGCCCTGCAACGCGTGCTGCTGACCATCACCGACCACGGCCTGGCCAGCGCCCTGCTGTCCCAGCCGATCGAAGTACCGTCCGCCCGCGAACAGCTCCGGATCGCCCTCGGCCGCTACGGCACCCCGCAGATGGTCCTGCGGGTGGGCTACGCGGAGCCGACGTCCCCCACCCCGCGCCGGCCCATGGCCGACGTCATCGAAGCATCCGTCGATGGGACGACCGACCCGTCGACCCGTGCCCTTCGGCCCTGACCTACGGGTCCGCACCGGGGCGATGCTGACCTCACAACGATTCCCAGCTGAAGGTCGTGGATTCCCAGCAAGAAGGCCGTGGATTCCCAGCTGGAAGGTCGCGGATTCCCGCTAGGAGGTCGTGATGGACACCCGCGAACTCATCGTCGGCGTCGACGGTTCACCCGAGGCCGAGCGGGCGCTGGCCTGGGCCGCGACCGAGGCGGCGCGTCGCCGCAGCGAGCTGCTCGTCGTGCACACCTACGACTGGTACGAACTGGAGACCCAGACACCGATGGGAGCGCCGTTCGCCGACGAGGTCCGCCGGCGCGCCGACGCCCTCGTCGCGGAGGCCGTCGCCACGGCCCGGCGCATCGCCCCCGGCGTCGCCGTGCGCGGGCAGGCGATGCTCGGTCAGGCCGCACACACACTCGTGACGGCGTCGGCCGACGGCGCGACGATCGTGGTCGGCAACCGGGGACGCGGTGGGGTGAGGAGCCTGCTGCTCGGCTCGGTCAGCCAGAAGGTTGCCGTGCACGCCCACGGTCCGGTCGTCATCGTCCGCGGCCGGCCCGACGCGGACCTGGGCGACATCGTGGTCGGGGTCGACGGCTCGCCGCAGTCCCAGCACGCCCTCCAGGCCGCGTTCGAGGAGGCCGTGATCCACGACGTGGGCCTCGTGGCCGTGCGCGCCTACAGCCTGCTGGCCACGACGTACGCGCCCTACATGGTCGGCTACGTCGAGGACCCGCACGAGCGGTGGGAGGCGGAGATGGCGGCGCTGCGCGACGACGTGGCGACCGTGGCTGAGAAGTACCCGGAGGTTCCGGTCAGCCACATCGCGGTCGAGGGTCACCCCGGCGTGGTGCTCACGCAACGGTCGGCCGAAGCCCGCCTGGTCGTCGTCGGCAGCCGGGGTCACGGAGGGTTCTCCGGCCTCCTGCTGGGCTCGGTCGGCCTGCACCTGATCCACCACGCGCAGTGCCCCGTGCTCATCGCCCGCCCCGTGACCCGTTGATGACCGGCCCATTCCGGACCCGGCCTGAGCAATTCGGTCGTGCCACTGCAGACGTGGTCGTACTGTGGCGCCATGACGGAAACGGTGGATGCGCCGGCGCGGCCCTCCCCGTCAACCCGGGAGAGCCGCGCCACCCTGGACGGGCTCGAGGACCGCTGGTCGGCTCGCTGGCAGCAGGACGGAACGTACGCCTTTGACCGGTCGAAGGACCGGGCCGACGTGTACGCGATCGACACCCCGCCGCCCACCGTATCCGGCTCACTCCACATCGGACACGTCTTCTCCTACACCCACACCGACCTCGTCGCCCGGTACCAGCGCATGCGCGGCAAGGCGGTGTTCTTCCCGATCGGCTGGGACGACAACGGCCTGCCCACGGAGCGGCGGGTGCAGAACCTCTACGGGGTGAGCTGCGACCCGTCGCTGCCGTACGACCCCGCGTTCACGCCACCGGAGAAGCCGGATCCCCGACGACCCGTGCCCATCTCCCGACGTAACTTCGTCGAGCTCTGTACCCGCCAGACGATCGAGGACGAGCGCTCGTACGAGGCGCTGTGGCGGCGGCTCGGACTCAGCTACGACTGGTCGTACCAGTACTCCACGATCGGCGAGACGGCCCGGGCCGCCTCCCAGCGGGCGTTCCTACGCAACCTGGCCCGCGGCGAGGCGTACGCGGCGGAGGCGCCGTCGCTGTGGGACGTCACGTTCCGCACCGCCGTGGCTCAGGCGGAGCTGGAGGACCGGGAGATCGACGGCGCCTACCATCGCCTGCGATTCACCGCGCCCGATGGGACGGGCGTCGACATCGACACCACCCGGCCCGAGCTGCTGCCGGCGTGCGTGGCGCTGGTGTGCCATCCCGACGACGACCGCTACCGCCGCCTCGTCGGCGCCACCGTGCGGACGCCGGTCTTCGGCGTGAGCGTGCCCGTGCACGCCCACCCGCTGGCCGATCCCACCAAGGGCACCGGCATCGCGATGGTCTGCACCTTCGGCGACCTGGTGGACGTGACGTGGTGGCGGGACCTTCGCCTGGCCACGCGGGTGGTGATCGGCCGCGACGGGCGCCTCCTGCCCGACCCACCGTCCGATGTGGACGCTGCGGTCTACGCTGAGCTCGCCGGGCGCACCGTCACCCAGGCCCGCGCCCGCATGGTGGAGCTGCTGCGCGCGGCCGGCGCGCTCATCGGCGAGCCGCGGCCGATCCGGCACCCGGTGAAGTTCTACGAGAAGGGCGACCAGCCGCTGGAGATCGTCAGCAGCCGGCAGTGGTACATCCGCAATGGCGGGCGGGACGCGGACCTGCGGGCCGCGCTGATCGAGGCGGGCCGGGAACTGCGCTGGGTGCCGGCGCACATGCGGCACCGGTACGAACACTGGGTCTCCGGGCTGACCGGCGACTGGCTCATCAGCCGGCAACGGTTCTTCGGGGTGCCGTTCCCGCTGTGGTACCGGCTCGACGAGCGCGGTGAGCCCGACTACGAGCAGATCCTGACCCCGTCCGAGGCGGACCTCCCGGTGGACCCGTCCAGCGACGTGCCGCCCGGCTTCACCGAAGACCAGCGCGGCAAGCCGGGGGGCTTCGTGGGCGACCCGGACGTCATGGACACCTGGGCCACGTCGTCGCTGACGCCGCTGATCGCCGGTGGGTGGGAGCGGGACCCGGACCTGTTCGCCCGGGTGTTCCCGATGGACCTGCGCCCGCAGGCCCACGAGATCATCCGGACCTGGCTCTTCGCCACGGTCGTGCGGACGCGGGCCGAGTTCGGCACGCTGCCCTGGCACACGGCCGACATCTCCGGCTGGGTGGTGGCGCCGGGTCGGGAGAAGATCTCCAAGTCCAAGGGGAACGCCACCACCGGGCCGAACGAGCTCATAAGCCGATACGGCGCCGACGCGGTGCGGTACTGGGCCGCCTGCGGCCGCCCCGGCACGGACACGGCGTTCGACGAGGGCCAGATGAAGATCGGCCGACGGCTGGCCACCAAGCTGCTCAACGCCTCGCGGTTCGTCCTCGGCCTCGCCACCGACGCGTCCGCCACCGACGTTACTCACCCGCTGGACCGGGCGCTGCTGACCCGTCTGTCCCGGGTGGTCGATGACGCGACGGCGGCGTTCGAGGCGTACGAGCACAGCGCGGCGTTGTCGGTGACGGAGGCCTTCTTCTGGGAGTTCTGCGACGACTACATCGAGCTGGTGAAGGACCGGGCGTACGGCGACGGGGCGGCCGCGCTCTCGGCCCGATCCGCGCTCGCCACGGCGCTCGCCGTGCAGCTGCGCCTCTTCGCCCCCTTCCTGCCGTACGTCACCGAGGAGGTGTGGTCCTGGTGGCGCCCCGGGTCCGTCCACAGAGCACAGTGGCCAACCCGTGATGAGCTGGTCAGCGACGGGGATCCAGAGGTGCTGGCGGCGGTGGGGGCGGCCCTGCACGACATCCGGCGGGCCAAGTCGGAGCGAAGCCTGTCGATGCGCGCCGAGGTGCGGCAGGCGACGATCACCGGGCCCGCCGCGACGGTGGCTCGCCTCGAGGTGGCCGCCGACGACCTGCGGGCCGCGGGCCGGATCGCCGACCTGCAGCTGACCCCGGCCGACGACGCCGACCTGACCGTCGTCTGCACCTTCTGACCGTCACCTTCGCACTAGTGGGGGCCGCCCGCGGGGCCGCCCCCCCCGCCCCCCCCCGCCCCCCCCCCCCCACGG
>JADGGF010000416.1 GCA_019690055.1 Micromonosporaceae bacterium | reverse complement strand
CTCCAAGCCCTAGATCAACAAGGGGAGGGGTCCTGGATCAGCGAGGGAGGGGCCCCAGATCAGCAGGGGCAAGGGGCCGCGATGTCGGTGAGGAGGGGCCGCGTGTCAGCGCGACGTCGGTGTCGTATCAGCGCGGCCAGGCAGCATCCAGGGCGTGACTGATTTGGCGATCGAGGCGGAGGGCCTCGTCAAGAGCTTCGGCGCCACCAAGGCGCTGCGCGGCGTCGACCTGGCGGTACCGCGGGGGACCGTGCTCGGCCTCCTGGGCCCCAACGGCGCCGGCAAGACCACCGCGGTACGGATCCTGTCGACGCTGCTGCGCCCCGACGGCGGGCGGGCCCGGGTCGGCGGACACGACGTGGTCCGGCACCCGGACCGGGTGCGGCGGATCATCGGGTTGACCGGGCAGTACGCCTCGGTGGACGAGGACCTGACCGGTCGGCAGAACCTGATCCTCTTCGGCATACTGCTCGACCTGGGTCGGGCCGCCGCCCGGGCCCGCGCGGTGGAGTTGCTGCAGTGGTTCGAGCTGACCGAGGCGGCTGACCGGCCAGTGAAGACGTACTCGGGCGGCATGCGTCGGCGGCTGGACCTCGCCGCCAGCCTCATCGCCCGGCCCGAGGTCGTCTTCCTGGACGAGCCGACGACCGGCCTGGACCCGGGCAAGCGGGAGGCGATGTGGGACGTGGTCCGGTCGCTGGTCCTGGACGGGGCGACCGTGCTGCTCACCACCCAGTACCTCGAGGAGGCCGAGGCGCTCGCCGACGAAATCACGGTCATCGACCACGGCCAGGTGATCGCGCACGACACGCCGGACGGGCTCAAGCGGATCGTGGGGGGACAGACGCTGGAGGTACGACCGTCGCGTATGGACGATCTGCCCCGGGCGGCCGAGATCCTCTCCGCCGTCGCCACCGGCGGCGCCAAGGCCGACGAGATCCGCACCGGCGTGCTCGCGGTTCCGGTGGACGGCGATGCCGCCATGACCACCGCCGTGGCTCGGCTCGCCGAGGCCGGCATCCCCGTCACCGAGCTCTCGCTGCACCTGCCCAGCCTCGACGAGGTCTTCTTCACCCTGACCGGCCGCCCAGCCGAGAACCCGAACCGCCCGGCCGAGAACCCGAACCGCCCGGCCGAGACCCTGGAGGTGTCCTGATGGCCACGCTCGCCACCCCCGTCCGGCGTCCGCTGCCGCTGATCCGGCACTCCGCCGCGCTGGCCGTGCGCAGCCTCATCAAGACGTGGCGTACGCCCGAGGCGCTGATCGACGTCACCGCGCAGCCGGCCCTGTTCCTGCTGATATTCGTGTACATCTTCGGCGGAGCCGTGTCGGGATCGACTCATGACTATCTGCAGTTCCTGCTCCCCGGCATCCTCGGCCAGACGATCGCGTTCGGGGCGATCGCGATCGGCGTGAACATGAACACCGACATCACCAAGGGCGTGTTCGACCGGTTCCGGGCCTTCCCGATCCCGCGCCTGGCCCCGCTGCTCGGCGCGGTGTTGGGCGACATCGTGCGGTACGTCGTCGTGACCGTCTCCACCCTCGGCATGGGCTACATCCTCGGCTTCCGCCTGCAGGGCGGCGTGTTCGCCGCGCTGGCCGGCTGCGCGCTCGCGGTGCTGTTCGCGCTCTGCCTGAGCTGGCTGTCGGTGGCGGTCGGGATGAGCGTGCGCACGACCGGGGCGGTGCAAGGCATCCTTTTCCTGCTGATGATGCCGCTGGCGTTCGCCTCCAACGTGTTCGTCGACCCGGCCACGCTACCGAGCTGGATGCAGGGCTTCGTCAAGGTAAATCCACTGACTCACCTGGTCGGCGCCGTCCGCGGGCTGTTCCTCGGTACGCCGGTGGGCGACCACGTGTGGTGGACCCTCGCCTGGAGCCTGGCCTTCGTGGTGGTGTTCATGCCGCTGGCCCTGCGGATCTACCGGCGCAAGGTGTGACCGTCCAGGAGCTCGGCCATGAGCTCCCGGACCCGCCCGGTGACCGCCGGTACGGACGAGCTGCGCCAGGGTCGCAGCAGGGCCTCGCGCTGCTGCTGGTCGCCCAGGACCCGGCTCAGTCGGGAGCCATGGCCCTCCTGGAACGGATAGACCATGCGCGCGCCGAGGCGTACGGCCACCGCCCACAGGTCGCGCGCGATGTCGTCGCGGCCGCGGTGGGCGGCCAGCTCGGCTCCGGCCAGCGCCCAGGCGGAGAGCGTGGGAAGGTCCCCAATGGACAGTGCATCGGCCCGGGCGGCTTGCAATTGAGCCACCGCGAACTGGTCCGCCGCGATCGCGTCGGTCGGCGAGGGCGCGATGTCCGCCGCCCACAACCGCAGGATCGCGGCGGCCGACCGGGCCGTCACCAACCCTTGCCCCGGCGGCCACGCGGGCCCGGACCGGGCCACGGCATCGATGTGCGCAAGCGCCTCGTCGTAACGCCCGTGCCGGATGGCGATTTCGGCCAGACCGATCCCGGCGATGACGACGTTCATGGGCTCGGTCGCGGGGTCGGTGGCCGCCGCCGCGAGACGCTTGGCCGCCTGCTCGTCGCCGGCCAGCGCAAGCTGCGCGTCGAGCTGGACCTGCAACGACTGGGCATCCTCCGTGGCGCCGACGACCGCGAGGTGGGCGGCGCCACGGCGGAGCCACTCCTGCCCGCCCGGCCGCCCGGCGGCGGCGAGCCGCGTGGCGACTCCCTGCGCGGTCAGGCCCATCATCCACTGGTCGCCCACCGCCGCGAACCGTTCGTACGCCGCCAGGTTGTCGGCGAGCGCACGCTCGTCGTCGCCCACGCTCGCCCAGACGACGGAGCTCAGGAACAGCCCGAAGCCCTGCACCAGCGGATCGTCGTGGCCGACCAGCCGCTCCACGATCGGCCGGCTCGTCTCCAGGTTCGCGATGTCCACGCTGGTCGGCAGCCAGGCCAGGGCGGCGATGCGGGGCGACAGGTCCGCGCCGCGCTCGGCGAAGAGCCGCCGCAGGGCTCGCCGGCAGACCGCGACAATCCGCGCCATCCCGACGCCGGCGACGGTCACGTTGCCCCCGATGAGCAGCAGCGTCCACGCGAGATTCTCTGCGTTGGGAAGTGGTTGGTTTCGCTCACCGGCCGCCGAACCGTTGACGATCGTGGATTCCCGTCGGGCCGCCGGATCGTCGACCCGCAATAGCGGCACCGACCAGTCGAGCACGTCCCCGTGCCGCCCCTGCACCATCCAGAGGTGGAACAGGACCCGGGCGATGTCCACAGCGGACACCTCGTCGCCGGTGGTGATCGACCAGCGCAGGGCGGCGGCGAGGGTGTCGGCATCGGCGGCCAGCCGGGCGAGCGTGGTCACCTGGCGCGCGCCGAGCAGGTCGGGCGCCAGCTCCGCGGCGCGGGCGGCCGCCCAGGCGACGAGGCCCGCCATAGCGGCGGCCCGCCCACCGCCGTCGCCCGCCGGCCCGGCGGACTCCGCGGCCAGGCGCACGTCGCCGTACTCCCGGACAGTCTCCAGCATCCGGTAGCGCGGTGCGCCGTCGTCGCCACGGTCGAGCGTGAGCAGCGACTGATCGACCAGCGTGGCCAGGCCGGCGCGCACCTCGGGCACGGTCCCCGCGACCCCGATCGCGGTGTCTACAGTGAACGGCGCGGGGATGACCGACAGCCGCCACCACAGCCGGCGGACCTCGGGCGGCAGCAGGTCGTGGCTCCAGTCCACCATGGCCCACAAGCTGGCGTGCCGCTCCGGCAGTCCCCGCAGCGCCTCGTCCAGCAGACCGAACCGGTCAGCCAGGCCGGCCAGCACCTCATCAATCGACATATGCCTGAGCCGGGCCGCGGCCAGCTCCAGCGCCAGCGGAAGGTTGTCCAATCGGTGGCACAGCGACAGCGCCTGCTCCCGCGACCACGGCAGGGTTGCGCCGCCCGCGCGGGCCCGGGACTCGAGCAACGCGAGCGCGTCGTCGTCGGCGAGTGCCCGCAGCCGGTACACCGCCTCTCCGGCGAGCCCGAGCGGGGCGCGGCTGGTGACGAGCACGGTCGCCCGGGGAGCCACCGCCAGGATCTGGCCGACTGACTCGGCGGCCGCGTCCAGCACGTGCTCGCAGTTGTCCAGCACGACCAAGCCGACAAGGTCCCGCGCCGCTCGACGGACCGGATCAGCACCGTCTGTCCGCTGAGGACCGTCCACGCTGGATGGCCTGGGGAAGGTCAGCTCGCCGCCGTGCAGCGCCGCGGCGACGGTACCGGGGACCGCGTCCGGTGACCGTACGCCGGCCAGCTCCACCACCCGGACGGGTTCACCGGCGGCGGCCGCCCGGCGGGCCGCCTCGGCCCCGCGCCGGGGGTTGGC
>JADGGF010000415.1 GCA_019690055.1 Micromonosporaceae bacterium | reverse complement strand
GTGGATGTTCGTCATCGACCTTCCGCCCGGGCCGGATGGGCGGCGCCGGCAGCAGATGCGCCGGCGTGGCTTCAAGACCGACGCGCTGGCCCGGCGGGCGGAGGAGGCGGCTAAGCAGCAGTTCGGCCGGCCGACCTGGCCGCCGACGGCACCGTGGCGGCCGAGTTGACGCAGTGGCTGGGTGAGCGGGAGCTCGACCTGGCGCCGACGACGCTGTCGAACTATCGCAACGCGGTGCGGAAATACATCATCCCGTATCTGGGTGGGCGGCAGCTGTACACGCTGGACAAGCGAGCCATCCACGACCTGTACCGGCATCTGCTCACCCGGGGCGGCCGGGGCGACACCCCGCTGGCGGCCGAGACCGTCCGGCACGTGCACCGGCTGCTAAGGAAGGCGCTCAAGGACCTGGGCGTCGTCATCGACGGGGTTCGCCAACCACGCCCGGCCGACCGGGCGGAGAAGGGCCGCAAGGGCGTGTGGACCGCGGCGCAGTGCCGCGCGTTCCTTACCGCCGCCGCGAACGACCGGCTGTCCCAGCAGGGCCAGCAGGGGCGCCACCGGCACCAGGTAGCGACGGCCGACTCTGATGATCGTGACCGGGAACTGCCCGGCGAGCCAGCTCGTACGCCTTGCTCCGTCCGATCCCCAGGATCGCGCCAGCGGTCTCGACGTTCGTCGTCAGCCCCAAGTCGCGGACCGCCTCAACCGTCCACACTGTCCTACGCACTGACGCGGTACGCCTCCGTGCTGACGTGGTCGGCGTCTCTGCTGATGCGGCCTGCCTCCGCGCTGTCCGGTCCATCGTCGGCCCCTTTCGTGCGTCGGACTCCCACCGCCGTGCGGTGAGTGCTGGCTGATGCCAGGGCATGCTGGCCCGGTGGCGTTACGTAGCCGGTTGCGCTGTCGTGTCCCATAGGCCGGCGCGCGTTGCGACCGTGTCTGGCGCAAGTCCGCTATGGCCGATGTCCGCAGCTTCCGCCCAGCACCGCCGGGCCTGGCCGGCCCTCCCGGCCGTATCCCGAATCACGTCCCGGCAGGCAGAGAGAGGGACAAGGACATTCGCCGTCCTCGGCCATCCTGGCCGCCGCCCGTCCGTTGGCCGCCGCTGCGCAGCGCGCCTTCGGCGCGAGCCGTACGACCCGCGCCCAGCCGGCTCGATGCCAGCGCCAGTTACTTGATCACCGGCACCTGCCGCCGGACGATGTCGCCGGAATGCTCGCCGCCTACACGTGAGCGGTCCGTGACGCGGGATGTCGGCCGGCCTCGTCGACCTCAGAAGGGGCAGAACGAAGGGATGCGGTCCCATCAGTGCTTGACGGGCACCTTCAGTTCGGCGAGCAGGTCACGCACCCGTCGCTCGATCTCGTCCCGGATCGGGCGGACCTCGTCGAGGGTCTTGCCGGCAGGGTCGTCGAGTTGCCAGTCCAGGTAGCGCTTGCCGGGGAAGAATGGGCACGCGTCGCCGCACCCCATGGTGACCACGACGTCGGCGGCGCGGACGACCTCGTCGGTCCACGGTTTCGGGTGTTCCTTGCTGATGTCGATACCTCGCTCGGCCATCGCCGCGACGACGGTCGGGTTGATCTCAGCCGCCGGTTCCCTTCCCCCGGACCAGGCGATGACACCGTCCCCGCCGAGGTGAGTGAGGAAGCCCAGGGCCATCTGGCTGCGCCCGGCGTTGTGTACGCAGAGGAAAAGGACGGTCGGCCGGTCGTCGTCAGCCCGGCCCCCGACGTGGGCCTGGGCGGTCGGGCCCTGCTGGGCGAACCGCCCTATCGATGTACGGTCCCGCATTCTGCTGCGCTCGAGGTCAAGGGCGGCCTTGGTCGTCTCAGGTGGTGCTAAATGGCGAGGAGCGCGGCGAGCTGACGCAGGTTCGCCACGACGGGCCGGTAGTACACCCAGGTGCCGCGGCGCTCGCCCTCGATGAGGCCGGCTTCGCGCAGGGTCTTGAGGTGGTGGGAGATCGTGGGGCCGGTGACGTCGAAGTCTTCGCCGGTGAGGTCACAAACGCAGATCTCACCCTCGGGCGCGGACGTGATCCGGGACAGCAGGCGCAGCCGGATCGGGTCGCCGAGGGCTTTGAACATCCGGGCCAGGTCGGTGGCCTGCGCGGCGTCGAGGGAGGCCTCGGCGATGGGTGGGCAGCAGGCCACCTGGTTGGCCGGAGTGTCCAGAACCACCAGCCGTTTCGACATGGCTCTAGCTTGACAGACCTCGAATCAGGGTGCAAGCTGCATGCGTCGGCTGATTAGATAATCATCTAGACAGGAGGTGGAGCGTGTTGGGCAGGCTACGCCCGCGTCGCGGAAAGGCACACGGGCTGGAGTTTTGCGAGTCGTGTGGCCAGGTGTGTACGGCTCGGTGCCGGGCCACAGTGCGCCTCGAGCGGACGCGGGTGGAGGTGCTCTACCGGGCTGGGCCGTTGCGCTGACCGAGAGACTGACCAAGCCCACCGAATTTCACACTCGAAGGAGTAGGCACGATGAGCCCGGACACCACGCGCGTCGGCGGGTTCTCCGGGGACCCGGCCGAGGCACTGAACCCGCCCGAGTCGGTAGGCGGGTGCTGCGGCACATCCGCACCGGCCGCAAGTGGGAAGGAAAGCACAGCGGCCAGCACCTGCTGCGGCACCGTCGCCGAGGTCGGGGGCGGCTGCTGCGGCGCGGCGACCAAGCGGGAGGCCGTCGCGTCGGGTGCGGGGTGCTGCGGGTGACCTCGACGGTCGTCGGGCCGGCGCCGCGAGGCGTCGGCCCTGACGTCGCCCGGATGCTCGATGTCGTGCGACGTCTGGCCGGCGAGGATTTCGCGGGCCGGCGGGTCGGCAGCATCGGAGGTCGGGCCGCGGCATTGTGGCTGGCCGATCAGATGACGGCGGCTGGAGCCCACGTGTTGCTGGACGAGTTCACTGTGGACGGTGTGGTCCGGGAGGTGTATTCGACACCCCAGTTGGTCATCGTCGCCGAGGCCGGCGCGTACGGCTCCGCACACCTTGCGCCGTCCATCCCGGACGGTACGGTCGTGATCAACCTCGACGGTGCAGCGCAGCTCGCGGACGCGGCCACGTCGAGGCCGGCGGCCCCGCCCGGACGCTGCTGACCGCGCTCGACCGAGCGGGCCGTCAGGTCGGCGTGCCGCTACAGGCCCACGCCATGCCGTCGGACAATCGACGCTTCGCCGCAGCCGGGCTGGCGGCCGTCGGTATCGGGATGGGCATGCCCGGCTACCAGACCCCGGCCGAGACCCCGGACCGGGTCTCCCCCGAAACCCTTGACCTGGCGGCCCGCCTGATCATCGCCACCGTCGCAAACCTTGCCGCGCCTTGATACGGGTTGCGGGCGGCCGGGCCGATCATCTAGCCAAGCCAGCTTCGAGACCACCGCTCCGGCCGGGGACGCGTTCACCGGGCCAAGCTGCCCGATCACCGATGGGTGGCCGTTCTCGACGGCGCGGTGGTCGGCTGGGTCGCGGCGTCGGCCGTGTCGGCCCGGCCGGTTTACGCCGGCGTGGTCGAGCACTCGGTCTATGTCGATCCCCTTGTCCAGGGTCGCGGCGTGGGCTCGGCCCATCTGCGCGCGCTTGTCGAGTCGACCGAGGCGGCCGGGATCTGAACCATCCAGTCCGGCATATTCCCGACCAACACGGCAAGCCTCCGCCTCCACGAGAAGGCCGGATTCCGCGTGGTCGGTACAAGGGAGAAGATCGGGCGGCATCCCATCGACGGCTGGCGCGACGTGCTGATGGTTGAACGCCGCAGCCGCATCACTGGAGTTGCCTGAACCGACACCAGAGGCTGGTTTGACAGATGCCTAAGTAAGTGGAAGTCTAGGCAGCACTGGTTTGAGGACCGTCTAAGCAGCGTCGAGTGTCGTGGAGTGTGAGGAGAACGTCGATGGCGAGCAGCAGGCCCGAGCAAGTTCCCGTGGCAGTGATCGGCGCAGGTCCGGTGGGCCTGTCGGCCGCCGCCCAGCTGGCTACCCGCGGTCTGGACTTCGTGGTCATCGAGGCCGGCGACCAGGTTGCCGCCTCGGTCCGGGAGTGGGCGCACGTGCGCATGTTCTCCCCATGGCGCTTTAACACCGACCCCGCCGCCCGCGCGCTGCTCGGGGCCACCAGCTGGGTGGCCCCGGACGCGGAGGGGCTGCCGACCGGCGGCGAACTGATCGACAAGTATCTCGCCCCGCTGGCCGCGCACCCGGCGATCGCACCCCACCTTCGGTTCGGCGTCGCGACAACCGTGATCACCCGGCAGGGCTTCGACAAGGTCCGCACCGCCGGCCGCGACACGTCGCCCTTCCTCATCCGGCTCTCCGACGG
>JADGGF010000414.1 GCA_019690055.1 Micromonosporaceae bacterium | reverse complement strand
CCGTCACCGTGGATGGTCCGTCACCGTGGATGGTCAGCCACCGCGAATGGCCCGTCACCGTGGATGGTCAGCCACCGTGGGTGATCAGTCCTCGATCGTGACGCGCACCGGCGGGGCGGCGGTGGAATCGCGCGGCTGCAACCGGGGCTGGAAGACCAGGTCGTGGGACGGCGTCTCGCCCTTGATCAAAGCATGCAGTCGTTTCCATGCTTCTGTGCCGAGCGGCTCGTACGGAACCGAGACGGTGGTCAGCCGGGGCGTGACGTAGCGGACCAGTGGGATGTCGTCGAAGCCGGCGACCGCGATGTCCCGGGGCACGTCGACCCCCATCTCGGCCAGGGCGCTCATCAGACCGACCGCCACCAGGTCGTTGTACGCCAGGACCGCGGTGGCGCCGCTGGCCCGCACCGCCTCGCCGGACCGGTAGCCGTCGGCCGAGGCCGATCCGGCCGGAATGCGGTCGATCTGGACGTCGCCGGTGCGGCTGGCGAAGGCGCTCAGTCCCTCGACCCGGGCCTGGTTGGAGCTGCTCGGAGCCGGTCCCTCGAGGTACACGAAGTGGCGGTGGCCGAGGCCGTACAGATGGTCGGCCAGGTGCTGGATGCCCAGCCCGTAGTCGACCGACAGCGAGGGCGCGTCGAACCGTGCGCCGCCCCGGTTGATGAGCAGCACCGGGCGCAGCACCGGCAGCAGGGCGTGCAGCCGCTCGTCGGACATGCGGGGCGCGCACAGCACGAGGCCGTCGCAGGCGCGCCGCGTCTCGACGGCGAGCACCGCCTCCTCCTCCGGGTCCTCCGTGGAGTCGGCGACCAGCACGCGGTAGCCGTCGGCGGCCGCGCTCTTGGACAGACCGGAGAGCATCGCCTGGAAGGTCGGGTTCCCGATGTCGGGCACGACGAAGGCGATCGTGCGCGTCTCGCCCAGAGCGAGGCTGCGCGCGAGCGGGCTGGGGGAGTAGTTCAGCTCCGCCGCCGCTCGCCGCACGCGCTCGGCCACCTCGGGGTCGCCGACGAATCGGCCGTTCATCACCCGCGACACGGTCGCCGGGGAGACGCGCGCGCGCCGCGCGACCTCGGCGATGGTCGAGGCACGCGGCTTGGCCGCTCGTCGGGTCTGGGGGCCCGGCCCCCAGGAATCGTCAGTCATCTGCTCTCCCGCGCCACCCGGTTCCGCCGGTCGTGCCGACGATTGACCGCCTGTGTGGGGTCGGTTAACATGCTGCCCGAGAAACCGCTTTCACGCCAACGGGGCTCGGAGCGGCTGGGTTGGTTCCGAGGCTCTGGGTTGGTCCCGAGGCTAAGGTACGGACCACGGCAGCGGGAAGGGTCTGGCAGCGGGAAGTGTCTCTGGTGGACCGGTCGGCTCGCCGTCACCGGTCATTCTCCTTATTTGTGACGGTGATCGATGAGTGGCCTGGGCGAGCTGACCACGCTCTTCCGGCGGGGCAGCGCGGAGCGGGCACGGAGCCGGCCGAAGCGCAACGAGTGGGCCGCGTACCTGTTCCTGGCTCCGTGGATCGTGGGCATTCTCGGCATCACCATCTTCCCCATCCTGGCCTCGCTGTACCTGTCGTTCACCGACTACCGGCTGACCCGCCGACGTCCGCCGCACTTCATCGGCTTCGACAACTACGTGCGGATGTTCGGTGACTCCAACTGGTGGGACTCAGTCTGGGTCACGGTCCGCTACGTCGTCTTCGGGGTGCCGCTGCAGCTGCTCGTCGCGTTGGGCCTGGCCCTGCTGCTCGACCGGGGCCTGCGCGGGCTCGCCTTCTACCGCTCGGTCTTCTACCTGCCGTCGCTGCTCGGCGGCTCGGTCGCGGTGGCGATCCTGTGGCGGCAGGTCTTCGGCTACGAGGGGTTGTTCAACGACTTCCTCGAGGTGAAGCTGAACCTGTTCGGCGTCACGCTGCCCTCGCTGGCCGAGCTCTTCGGTTACGAGAGGTTTAGCTGGATCGGTAGAGCCGACACCGCACTGTGGATGATCATCCTGCTGCATGTCTGGACGTTCGGCTCGCCGATGATCATCTTCCTGGCCGGGCTGCGGCAGATCCCGTCGATGTATTACGAGGCGGCTGCGGTCGACGGCGCCGGGCGCTGGCGTCAGTTCCGGTCGATCACGCTGCCGCTGCTGAGCCCCATCATCTTCTTCAACCTCGTGCTGCAGACCATCGGCGCATTCCAGTCCTTCACGCAGGCGTACATCATCTCCGGCGGCTCGGGCGGGCCCGGCACGTCGACCCTGTTCTACGGGCTGTACCTCTACCGCCAAGGGTTCGAGTCCTACCAGATGGGGTACGCCTCGGCCATGGCGTGGATGCTGCTGCTCACCATCGCCGCGGTGACGGCGCTGTTCTTCGCCACCTCCCGGTTCTGGGTCTTCTACGAGGACTGAGGCAGCCATGCGCCCGCGTGCCCGCATATGTGTGTCCCGCCGGAGGCAGGTATGACCACTGACACCCTGGTGCGTCCCCCGGTCGCTCCGGCTGCCCGACCGCGAGCCCGCGGGCCCTGGCTCCGGATCCGGTGGCGCTCGGTGTTCAAGCACGCCTTGCTCGTCCTGCTGGCCGCGTCGATGATCTATCCCTTGATCTGGATGCTCGCCAGCTCGTTCAAGCCGACCGAGACCATCTTCCGGGAGATCGGCCTCATCCCGAGCGAGGCGACGATTGCCAACTACACCAACGGTTGGACCGCGTTCACCGTGCCGTTCCACCGGTTCCTGTGGAACTCGGTGATCATCGCGTTCGGGTCGATCCTCGGCAATCTGATCTCCTGCTCGCTGGCGGCGTACGCGTTCGCCCGGATGCGGTTCCGCGGGCGCGGGGTGATGTTCTCGTCCATGCTGCTGACCCTGATGCTGCCCTACCAGGTCGTGGTCGTGCCGCAGTACATCGTCTTCCGTCAACTCCACTGGATCAACACGCCGTTCCCGTTGATCGTGCCGAAGTTCCTGGCCGTCGACGCGTTCTTCGTCTTCCTCATGGTGCAGTTCATCCGCGGGCTGCCGCGCGAGCTCGACGAAGCGGCCCGCATCGACGGCGCCGGTCACTTCCGGACGTTCCTCCAGATCATCCTGCCGCTGACGACGCCAGCCCTGGCCACCACGGCGATCTTCACGTTCGTGTGGACCTGGAACGACTTCTTCGCGCAGCTGATCTACCTGCCGGCGCTGGAGAACAAGACGGCGGCCACGGCGCTGAACATGTTCATCGACGCATCGAGCACCTCCGACTACGGCGCGATGTTCGCCATGTCGGTGGTCTCGCTGATTCCGCTGTTCTTCATCTTCCTCTTCGGCCAGCGCTGGCTCATCCGGGGCATCGCCACCACCGGCATCAAGTAGCGGCGCGACGGGGTGAGTCGCTAGCCATCGATGTGTTGATCCACGCCGGTGAGCCCGGACGGCTCGCAGAGCCGGATGGCGCGCCATGCCTGTGGAAGCCCCGGAAAGCTCGGGTGGCCCGACGCCCGGCCTGACGCCGCGAGACCCGGTGTCCGCGAGGGTCAGATGGCGAGCTTGGTGGCGCGGTAGTAGGCCTTCGCCCCCTCGTGCAGCGGCACCACGGCGGTGAAGATGGCGGTGTGCCGGTCGATCTGGCGGACGGCCGGAACGGTGGCGGCGATGCGGGGCGCGCTGTCGAAGACCAGCCGGGTGAACTGGCCGACCGTTTCGGGGCTGGCCTGCGTCGTGGTGAGCAGGAGCGTCGGCACCGCCACGGTGGTGATCGCCACGGCTAGGCCCCGGTAGCTCGCGGCTGGCACCGTGCCGGCGCGGTAGACCGCGCAGGCCGAGGTGGGGCAGGCCGACGAACCGAGCAGGGTGTTCGCCACATCGGCCAAATCGACGAGCCGACCGGGCAGCGTCGCCAGATCGGGGGAGGGAACCCCGTCGAGCAGCAGGAACGCGTCGACGTGCCCGGCGCGCAGCGCCGCGACCGCCTCGCCCGGGGTCATCACCGCGCGAGTGATATCCGACGCGGCGTCGATTCCGGCGGCGGCCAGGGCACGGTCGGCCACCAGCTCGGCGCCCGCCCCGACCGCGACGTGCCGGCCGGCCAGGTCGGCTAGCCGATGGATCGGGCTGTCCGAGGGGACCAGCAGGTGCAGGTAGCTGTCGTAGAGCCGGGCCACCGCGCGGATCGACTGCGCCTGCGGGGTGTCGGCCAGGCGGACAGGCGCGCGACTCGTCCCGCCAATGGGGTGGTGCGCTCACATAAGGGTGCGGCGCCCTTGGTCCGCGGCGGCTGGGCGCGTCGGCTGCGCGTTGCCCACGGCGGCGGCACGTTTGACCATGGCCGGCGTGGTGTGGTCGGCCGGCGACGAGCCCCGTCCGACGCGCCGCACCCCGGGCGGGCGCGGGGATTG
>JADGGF010000413.1 GCA_019690055.1 Micromonosporaceae bacterium | reverse complement strand
GTGCTCGACGCGTACCGGTCCGGCCGCGCCGTGGCGGGGGAGGGTCGCCACCCGGGGCGGTGAGCGCCGCCGGACGCGCGGAGTGGGGCGCGCGCCCGGACGGCGGCGGGCCGATACGCTGCTGGGCATGCAGCCCTCCTCCCCGTCCCAGCCGCGCCAGTCGACGGCGGTCGTGCTGCTCGCGCTGGCGTTGGCGGCCATGGTGGCGCTGTGGGTCGTCGGGGGCTACCTGCTCTACACCCGGGCGCCCGCGGACTTCGGGGTACCGCCCCAGGACACCACCCCGTCGCCGTCGGCCCCGCGCTAGCGAACGCTGGGAGTGACCGTACGGGCGCGAGCTAGAGGCGTCGCTCGATCGGCAGGCGGCTGCGGGTGAACAGCCCGGCTCCGAGCACCGCGATCGCCGGCACCAGGACCAGCGTGATCAGCAGGGTCGACCACGGCATCACCGGTGTGGGCGGGCCGTCGAACGGCCACAGCGTCTCGTACTCCTGCCCGATCATGGCGATCACCGCGATCGCCGTCCCGAGGCCGACCGCCGAGCCGAGGATGGAGCCGAGCCCGGCGATGACCCAGGACTGGCTCACCGACAGGCCGCGACGCAGCCGCGGCGAGGCCCCGACCGCGGCCAGGGTGGACAGGTCCTGCCGGCTGTCGGCGGCGGTGAGCGCCGTGCCTACCGACGCCGCCCCGATCGTGATGATCGCCGACGCGGCGAGCAGCACCAGCAGGGTCTGGTCGTAGCGCGGCTGGAACCCGTGCTCGATGTACGGGAAGGCGTCCAGCGGTTGGAGCAGGGCCCGGGCCCGCTCCTCGTCGCTGGTCGTCGGCGCTCGGGTGGTGGCCCCGACCAGCGCCGACTCATCGCTGACGAGCCCGAGTCGGGCCACCGTGGCCGGCGTGACGAACGCCGGACCGGTACGGATCCCGGTGGTCAGCAGGTGGCCGGGGAGCGTGACGTACTCGACCGTGTGTCCGGGCGGTATCTGCGTTCCATCCTGAATCGGCACGTACCGGCCGACGCCGATCATCTCCGGGTCGACCGTGGGGTCGGGCCGAATGACGGCCACAGTGACCTTACCCTCGGTGATCAGCAGCGGCGACCGCACGACCACGCCGCCGGAGGCCAGGACCTGTTCGGCGGCACGCAGGTCGTCCCCGGAGGCGCCGGTGAGCACGGAGAGCGCCCGCCCATCGATCACCTTGGTCGTCGTCGTGCCCGAGAGGTTCCGGGTGTCGCAGGCCGGGTTGGCGCTGGCCTGACGTCGCTGTTCCGTCGTGAGCTGATCGCCGTTGTTCCATGCCAGCAGTTGGGGGCACTGGTCGTTGGCCACGACCTGCAGGTCGCAGGTGGCCTGCTCCGGGCCATCCGGGCAGATGACCGTGCCGACTGTGTGCACCTCGGCGACCGGCAGGGCCGTGCGCATGGCCTGCTCGATCGCGGCCAGCGAGGGCGAGTTGGCCCAGTCGTCACCGCCGTAGCCGAAGTGGACGCTGGCCGTGCCGGTCGGCGTCTCCTGCTGGTACTGGTTCCGCTCGTGGGCAGTTTGACTGTCGAGGTACATGCCGAGGGCGACGGTGCCGGCGACGGCGGCCATCACGGCCGCGATGGCCGGCGCGGCCGCGGCCCGGTTGCGGGCGGCGTCCCGCAGGGCGATCCGGGGGGCGAGCGGTACGATCCGGCCCACCCGGGCGACCAGCCCGATCAGGGCCGGCGTGCACAGCACCAGGCCCAGCTCGCCGATGATCAGACCACCGAGCATGATCACGGTATCGGCGGCCAGCGCTCCAAGGCAGGTCACCACCGCGCCCAGGACGATCATGGCCAGGCCGACAGCGATCCAGCGCTTGCGGGATCGGGTGATCCCGCGCCGTCCGGCCAGCGACGCGACCACGTCCTGCCGGGCCGTGATGAAGGCCGGAACGAGCGCGGCGAGCAGGCCGGTCACCACGGCCAGGCCGGCGATCGCGACCAGCGCCTCGGGGAAGACCCGGTAGGCGCCGCCGCGGACGTGCGCGATGGTCTCCTCGAACCAGGGCCGGGCGAGGAAGGCGCCGGTGATCCCGAGCGCGAGGCCGAGGCCGGCGCCCAGCAGGCCGAGCACGACGCCGTCGGCCAGCACGATGCGCCGCACGTGGGCGGGCGTGCCGCCGTTGGCCGCCACCAGGGCGAGCTGGCGTTGGCGGCGCCGGGCGCTGATCGCGAAGGCGGGCCCGGCCAGCAGCACGACCTCGAGCAGGGCCAGGCCGCCGACCAGCACGGCGAGGGCGAGATCCTCGGGCTGCACGAGTCGGTTGCCGGTCCACTCGGTCTGCCGCAGCGGGACGTCCTCGTCGGCCGGCGGGTGCTCGAAGACCGCCCGCGAGGCGACCAGCATGCCCCGCTCGTTGAGCTCGAGGACCCGATCCCAACCGATCGGCTCGGGGGTGTCCACCAGCCAGGAGTTCTCCCGGAGCGCGAACCACTCGCTCACCGTCTCGTCGTCGGCGTCGTAGGCGAACAGCAGCACAGAGTCCAACAGGGACGGGAACTCGACCTGACCGACCACTGTGTACGGTCGCGTCGTCTCCCCGGCCACGACCGTGACGTCGTCGCCGATCCCGGCCTCGAGCCAGGCCATCGCCTGCTTGGTCAGCGCCACCTCGGTCGGCGCGGCCGGAGCCCGACCGGCCAGGATCTCCACATAGCCCCGGGTCAGTGGGCTGGTGGCGTCGACCATCACCGCGTCGGGCTGGCCCAGGCCGTCGGGGGTCCGGACGACGGTGGTGCCGCGCCGTACGGGCACGACCGTGCTGCCGGGCAGAGCCTCGATCAGTTCCTCCTGGGTGCCCGGCTGGTCGGCCGCGGCCCACTCGGGTGTATTGACGTCAATCTGCCCGCCTGGGCCGGGGTCGGGGAAGACGATGACGTAGCTCTCGGCCGGGTCGGGCAGCTGCATCATCGGCCGGTGCCGCGGCCACTCGATGCGGGCGTCGGCGGCGCCCATTCGCTGAGTGGCTTTCTCCGCCCCGGTCAGCGTCATCATGTCGCTGGTCACGGCGGCGGCGCTGAGCGCCAGCACCGGCAACGCCAGCATCACGGCCACCAGCACCGACCGTCCCTTGGCCCGCCGGGCCTCCCGCCAGGCGATGCGCAGGGCCGCGCGCCAGCTCGCGACGACATCCATGCCTGCTCCGTACCGTGTCTGTCCGTTGTGGATAGTGGTGTGGATAGTTCTGTGTGGATAGTCGTGGGTGGATGGTTGGGGTTCGCCGTACGGTCGGCGCTACAGGCGCCGCTCCACCGGCAGGCGGCTGCGGGTGAACAGGCCGGCGCCGAGGATCGCCACCAGCGGTACCGCCACGAGGACCACGCCCAGCGTGAGCCAGGGCAGCACCGGCTCGACCGGGCTGCCCGGCCACAGCCGCCGATAGTCCTGCTGGTTGTTGCCTTCGATCACGGTGAACGCGGCCCCGATGCCGACGAGGGCGCCGAGCAGGGAGCCGAGACCGGCGATGACCCCGGCCTGGCTCACCGACAGGGCGCGCCGCAGTCGCGGCGACGCCCCCACGGCGGCGAGCGTGGAGAGGCCGGCCCGCCCGTCGGCGGCGGCCAGGCCGGTGCCGATGCCGGCCGCGCCGAGGGTGATGAGCGCCGCCGCCCCGACCAGGAGCAGCAGCATGGGGTCGACCTGGGTGGGAGCGTCGGCCTGGATCATCCCGCCGGCGCCCAGCGCCCGCAGCGCCGCGGCGAAGCGCTCGTGCTCCTCCTCCGTGGGTGGCCGCGTGGTGGCGGCGACGATCCATTCATAGGCGCCCAGGCCCAGCCGCTCGACCAGCTGCGGGGAGACGATGGCGCTGCCCGGCCCGATGCCCGTGGTGAGCAGGTAGCCGGGAACGGTCACCGTCGTCACTGCGTGGCCCGGTGGGACACTGGCGACCACGGGCTCCCGGCTCGGTTCGGGTTCGGCGGGTGCGTCCGGGTCGGGCCGGACGATGGCCAGCGTCACCATGCCGTCGCTGATCTGCAGGCGGGACCGGACCACCACTCCGCCGGCGGCCAGCGTCTCGCGCGCCCGGCGCAGGTCCTCGCCGGAGGCGCCGGTCAGGATGGGCAGCGCCTGGCCGTCGTCGATCACGATGCCCGACCCGTGCGCCGCCCGCCGGTCGCAGTGGGGATTGGCGGCCGCCGATTCGCGCAGCCTGTCGGAGATGTCGCCCGCGTGCCACCGCGTGAGCTCCGGGCACAGATTGTTGAACACGACCTGGATGACGCAGTAGCCGTCCACGCCCACTTCCGGCGACGCTTGCGGAGCGGAAGCAGAAGGCACTTCCGGCGACGCTTGCGGAGCGGAAGCAGAAGGCACTTCCGGCGACGCTTGCGGAGCGGA
>JADGGF010000412.1 GCA_019690055.1 Micromonosporaceae bacterium | reverse complement strand
CACTACCGACAAGGTCGATCTGCAGGGGGCCAACCAC
The DNA here is from genome assembly GCA_019690055.1 of Micromonosporaceae bacterium. Taxonomy (GTDB): domain Bacteria; phylum Actinomycetota; class Actinomycetes; order Mycobacteriales; family Micromonosporaceae; genus DATBGZ01. The sequence goes on along the minus strand of JADGGF010000412.1, from coordinate 4,338 downwards.
GTCGCCTATTGGTGGGAGGGCGGGTCGCTGGTGTGGGTTGGGGCCTTCGCCGGCCTGGTGCTCGGCCGCCTCGTGCTGGCGCGGGTGCTGGCGCTCGTTGGACTGGCCCATGCGTTCGGCCTCACGGCGCTGATCGTGGCGAGCACGCTCAAACCCACCTGGTGGTCGGGAACGATACTGCCGTACGAGCAGAGCACCATGCATCAGGCCTGGTTCTGCCTGACCGTCGTCGCGGTCTTCCTGGTCCCTCGCGACTTCCGTCCGCCCCGGGCCTGGCTCGCCGCCTACCTCGTTCCGGCGGCGGTGCTCGTACCGGCGACGATGATGGCGACGGCGGCGATCGTCCGGGCGGCGGCGTACTCGTCGACCAACCCGGCGACGCCGCCCGAGTGGGTGCGGCACCTCGACCTGGTGAGCGTGGGCACCATCCTGCACCTCGGCGTGATCGTCGGCATGGCCGTCGCCCTGGTGTGGGCGCGCCGATGGCTCTTCCCCTTGGCCGCCTTCGGTGGCGCCGTCGCGATCGTCCAACTGCTCGGCTATTACTACGGCGCTGGTGCGTACGGGTACGAGTGGTGGGTGCCCGGCTCCGCGCTGTGGACGGGGACCAACGTCGTGCAGTTGCTCCTGGCGGGCGCCTGCGTCGTCGCCGGTTTCCTCGCCGTACGCCGCGCCCGCCGGGCCGACGGTCCGTCCGACGCCGCCACCGCGTCCTGACGGCAGCCGGGGCGGTCGGCCGATACGAGTCCGGCCGGGTACCCCCACCACCACCACCACCACGACGCCCGGTGCCGGTCGCATCCCGTGGCCGGCACCGGCGCGTGCCGGGCGCGGTTCGGTCAACCACCGGCTTTCCTGACCGGCTCGAAAACGATCAATTTCTAGACTTAAATACCGGGAACTACTGCGCCTTGCATGGGGCGCGCTGCCCACGTCACGGCGCCGCCGCGACTCAGCAGTCGATCAACTCGCCTTTGTCGAGGCGGTCGAGGAGGTCGACCGCGGCCCGGGCGTACTCGCTGATCCACCGGTCGTAGATCCGCTTGATCGGTAGGGGCGCCAGGTGGAGGTGGCGCTCGCGCCCGACCTTTCGGCCGATCACGAGTTCGGCGCGCTCGAGGACCCGCAGGTGCTGCAGCACCGTGGTCCGGTCCAGCTCCGGGAACAACGCGGCCAAGGCTCCGGTGGTCAGCGGTGACTGCTTGAGGGCGTCCAGCATCCGCCGCCGAACGGGTGAGGCGAGCGCCTTGAAGACCAGATCGTCGTCTGAGGTGTTGTCATCAGCAGCCGACATGTTGTAAGAATACAACATGTCGATAGAAACGTCGCTGGAGCGGTTGTCATTCACGGTGTCGGGCCGCGTAGCCCGCCCGTGCGAGCAGGTGTACGAGGCCGTGGCCGACCCCGAGCAGTTGTCGAAGTACTTCACCACCGGCGGCGCCCGGGGCCGGCTGGAGCCGGGCGCGGAGGTGACGTGGGAGTTCCACGACTTCCCGGGTCGGTTCCCGGTCACCGTCGTCGAGGCGGATCCACCGCGGCGGCTCGTGATCGAATGGGACGCCAATGAGGCCTACGGCGACACGCCCACCACGAGGACCACGTTCGAGTTCGAGCCGATCGACGGCGGAACCCGTACCCTGGTGACGATCACCGAGTCGTTCTGGAAGGCCACGCCCGAGGGGGCGAAGGCGGCGTTCGGCAACTGCGAGGGCTGGACCGGCATGCTCGCCGCGCTCAAGGTGTGGCTCGAGCACGGCATCAACCTGCGGGAGGGGTTCTACGCCTGACCGCGAGGCCCGCCGACGGATCGCCGCTTCCGCCCGGTCCCGACGACAACGACAGGGCCGGGGCGGAGCCTTCGCCCTACGGACTGTCTGTGGCCAGCAACTCGCGCCGGTTCGTTACGCGTCGAGTAATGCGGTGGCGACCCGCGCCGACGCGCGGCTATGGTCAGCCGGTGACATCGGCCAGGGCGTTCCAGGTCACGTTCGACTGCGCCGACCCCGAGCGGCTCGCTCGGTTCTGGTGCGACGTACTGGGGTATGTCATACCGCCCCCACCCGAGGGGTTTGCCACGTGGGAAGACGCCGAGCGCGCCCTGCCACCCGAGCGACAGGGTTCATCGTTCGCATGCGTCGATCCAACCGGAGTCGGACCGCGGCTGTTCTTCCAGCGGGTTCCCGAGGGCAAGGTTGTCAAGAACCGGGTGCATCTGGACGTGCGCGTCGGCACTGGGCTCGTGGGTGAACAGCGCCTGGCCGTCCTTGAGGCCGAGTGCGCGCGACTGGTCGCGCTCGGCGCGGTCCGCGTGCGGCTCCTGCGGGCCGATGAGTTCAACGAGTTGTGCATCGTGATGCAGGACATCGAGGGCAACGAGTTCTGTCTCGACTGACTGTCGTCCACACCGTCGCCTCGACCGGTCACGACGACAGCAGGAGGGCACCGACACTCGCGACCATAGTGACCAGCGCGGTCACGAGACTGGTGACGACGTAGCGTCGCCAGTCGATGCGTAGCCCAGCGGCCCGGCACCGCTGCGCCCACAGCAGGGTCGCCAGTGACGCCCACGGCACGACGAGTGGCCCGATGTTCGTGCCGATCAGCAACCCGACGAGCTGCGGACGGGCCGACGGTCGCCCGGTGGCCGCCGGTCACCACCACGTGGTCTCCCCCACCGGACGAGACGGGAACCAATCGCGGCGGCCACCGGGCCGGCTGGCGGGAACGGGCTGGCCGGCATGCGCGCGTCGACCAGCGCCGTGCGGACGTCGGCGGGCGATCCGCCGACCGGTGCTGGCTACGTCCGGGGGCGTCATGGGGTGAGCGTAGGCAGGCGCGGGGCCCGGAGAAGGGGGTCTGTCGGTATGGAGGATGGGGCCTCATACTGACGGCCGGTGGTACCGAGCCACTGTGGTTCCCACGCCGTTAGGCTGCGGCCAGGCAACCCGCCAGCCAGGCGCGCACGGAAGGCGAGGCATGAAGGCTCTGCTCCGCAGTTTCGGCTACTCGTTCCGCGGCCTTTTCTGGGCTACCCGCGTGGAGCGCAACATCCGCATCCACATAGTCATTATGGTATATATGTTTGGCTTCCTGCTGTTGCCCGACTGGTTCTCCGTGACACCGGTCCAGTGGGCCCTGCTGTTGCTGGCCACCGCCCTGGTGGTCGGGGCCGAACTCCTCAACACCGCCATCGAGGCGACGGTCAACCTCGTGACCGAGGGCCGCTACCACCACCTCGCGGGGCGGGCCAAGGACACGGCGTCCGCCGCCGTACTGGTGTGCGCCCTGTTCGCCGTCGGGGTCGGCATCGCGGTGCTGTGGCAGCCGGAGGCGTTCCGGCGGATGGGTGGCTACTTCACGACCCACCCGATCATGATCGGCGCGCTCGCCGTCAGCGCCGTCATCGCGGGCGTTTTTGTCTTCACGGCTCGACCACCGGCGCCGCCGGAGGCCGAGTCCGGCGTCGTGGGCGTCCCGACGGCCGACCGCGGACCGGCCGAGCCGTCGCCGTGAGCGGCCCTACGGTCCACTGTGGCCAGACGGTCCGATTCGAGCGGCAGGGGCCGCCCGGCGATCAGCCGGACGTCCCCTGCCCTCGGCGACCAGAATCGCAGGATTCGTCAGTCGCGGCCTGTCTCCACGCCCCTAGCGTTGCAGCGTCAGCAGGCCCGGTCGGTACGGCAGAAGGTTGTAGTCCCCGCCGGAGTTCGGGGACCGTCCCTGGTAGAGGAACTGCAGGTTGCAGGGGTCGATGGTCATCGTCTGGTCGGCGTTGACCCGGATCAGCTCGCCGTGGCTGATGTCGTTGGTCCACGTGGCGCCGCTGTTGGCCTTACCGGCGAACGGGTTGCTCTCGCTGGCGGCCAGCGGTGTCCACGAGCCGTTCAGGCTGGTGGCCGTGAACGAGCGGAAGTAGCGGCCCTGCGAGCCGATCGCCTCGACGAGCATGAGGTACCGGTTCTCGCCCTGGATCTTGTAGACCTGGACGCCCTCGAACAGGTTGTTCGTCGAGTCGCTCATGACGATCGTCGAGGCGGTGCCGAAGTTGCCGGGGAAGTTGCCGATGGGCATGCTGGCCCGGTAGATGCGGCCGTTGTCCCCGGCAAAGAACAGGTACATGTTCTGGCTGTCACCGATGAGGGCCTGGTCGATGGGGCCCGTTGGGGAGTTGGCGATGCTGCCGGAGAACAGCGTCTGCGGCGCCGACCAGCTGTTCACGTTGGCTGGGTTGGTCGACGTGCGGTAGGAGAAGGCGGGCCCGCCCCACTGGTAGGCCAGCACCCAGATGTTCTTCGGCGCGAAGTAGAACAGCGTGGGCGCGACCGCGGCGAACGGCAT
>JADGGF010000411.1 GCA_019690055.1 Micromonosporaceae bacterium | reverse complement strand
GACGCTGTAGTGAAAGCCCTCACCGTACGGTCTCGACGTACGCTCGGCACGGCTGATTTCATCACGATGATTGTCCGGCTCCCACGGCTGTCCCACCCACAGTCCTGACCATCCGCGACAACCCGTCGCATCGCGCCGTATGGACCTGCTCTCGCCGACGACTCCCTCAGCCCGGACGCCGGCCGGATCGATCGCCCTGGCTGCCGCGTCGGTCACCCTCAGACACGCCAGCGCGTGATGCCGGAGTCTCTCCAGTCGGCTGGCCGAGAATGCCCTACGGTGGGGTCGGGGGTCGATGGATGAGCCACAACGGCGAGCACGACTCGCACGCTGAGCATCAGCGCGGCGACCACGGTGACCACGGCGACCACCGCGACCACGGCGCGCCGACGGTCGAGCGCCCACAGGACGCTCACGCCGACGACGGCGGGCCGACGCCGCCCGCTGAAGACCACGCCGGGCACGGTGCCGGCAGGCCGGTGCACGTCGCTCACGGACACCGCGGCGAGCACAAGCCACCGGTCGAGCAGCAGCGCGACGCCCACGGTGGCCACGGCGCGCCGGCCGCCGGTCGGCCAGCCGCCGCGCACGTCCACGAGGGTCCGCATCGGGCGCACGACCGGCATGCCGGGCATGACCCGGAGGACTTCAAGCGACGGTTTGTGATCTGTCTGGTGTTGACCGTGCCGGTCTTTGTCACCAGTGAGTCGGTGATGGGCTGGTTCGGCTACTCGCTCGACCTCCCGGGCCTCCCGTGGGTCGCGCCGGTCCTGGGTTCGGTGGTCTTCTTCTACGGCGGCTGGCCGTTCCTGGTCGGCGCGGTGCGGGAGATTCGCGACCGGGCGCCGGGCATGATGCTGCTGATCTCGCTCGCGATCGTCGTCGCCTTCCTGGCTTCCCTGGCCAGCAGCGTCGGACTGCTCGACCTCGAGTTCTGGTGGGAGCTGGCCACCCTGGTGACGATCATGCTGCTGGGGCACTGGCAAGAGATGAAGGCGATCGGCCGGGCCCGGGGAGCGCTGGCCGCGTTGGCTGCCCTGCTGCCCGACGAGGCCGAGCGTGTTGCGCCCGACGGCACGACGCAGCGGGTGCCGCTGAGCGAGCTGCGCGTCGGAGATGTCGTCCTGGTCCGGCCCGGCGCGCGAGTTCCGGCGGACGGGCACGTCCTCGAGGGTGCGACCGAGCTAGATGAATCGATGATTACCGGCGAGTCGCGGCCGGTGCCACGTACGGTCGGCGACCGTGTGGTCGCCGGTACGGTCGCCACGGACTCCGCGATCCGGGTTCGGGTCGACGCCCTCGGCGAGGACACTGCCCTGGCCGGCATCCAGCGTATGGTCGCCCAGGCCCAGCAGGCTGGCGGGCGTGCGCAGGATCTGGCCGACCGGTTCGCCGCCCTGCTGTTCTATGTCGCGGTCGGCGCCGCGATGATCACCTTCGTCGTGTGGCAGCTCCTCGGCCAGGTCGACCAGGCCATCGTGCGACCGGTCACCGTGCTGGTGATCGCCTGCCCGCACGCCCTGGGGTTGGCGATCCCGCTGGTCATCGCGCTGTCCACGGCGGTGGCTGCCCGGGCCGGGATCCTGGTCAAGGACCGCTTGGCCCTGGAGCGGATGCGCACGGTCGATGCCGTCCTGTTCGACAAGACTGGCACGCTGACCACGGGCATCCACACCGTCACCGCCGTTGCCGGGGCCGACGGCACCAGTGAGGATGAGGTCCTGCGGCTGGCCGCCGGGGTCGAGGCTGACAGCGAACACCCGTTGGCCCGAGCCATCGTCGCCGCCGCTCGCGGCCGCACGCAGCCAGCGGCGGCGTCGGAGTTCCGGTCCCTGCCGGGCCGCGGCGTGCAGGCAACGATCAATGGATCGCGATACGCGGTCGGCGGACCCACCCTGCTTGGCGAGTGGAACGCGACGGTACCCGCCGAGCTGGCCCGAGCCGCCGAGGAGTGGTCGGCCCGCGGCGCCTCCGTGCTCTACCTTGCGCAAGTCGACACCCGACCGCGGATCGTCGGGGCGCTCGCCTTGGAGGACGAGGTACGCCCCGAGGCTCGCCAGGCCATCGAGGAGCTCCGACGGCTCGGCGTGAAGAAGATCGCTATGATCACTGGCGATGCTCGGCCGGTCGCCGAGGCGGTCGCCGCTGACCTGGGGTTCCGGCCCGGCGTCGACGAGATCTTCGCCGAGGTCCTGCCGGCCGACAAGGACGACAAGGTCGCCGAGTTGCAGGCCCGCGGGCTGACCGTGGCCATGGTCGGCGACGGCGTCAACGACGCACCGGCCCTGGCCCGCGCCGACATCGGAATCGCCATCGGGGCCGGCACCGACGTCGCGATGGAATCGGCCGGAGTGGTCCTGGCGTCGTCCGACCCCCGCGCCGTCACCGGCGCCATTCGCCTCTCTCAGGCTTCGTATCGCAAGATGATCCAGAATCTGGTCTGGGCCGCCGGCTACAACGTGGTCGCGATTCCCGTCGCCGCCGGCGTGCTTGCCTGGGCCGGCGTCGCGCTCAGCCCCGCCGTCGCCGCCGTCCTCATGTCCGCCTCGACCATCATCGTGGCCCTCAACGCGCAACTGCTCCGTCGCGCAACATACGGTCGTGGCGCAGTCCGGCGGCGCAGAACTGGTACGACATCGCCATCGGCACGTCCAAGGCCCACATAGCGCTCTTCGTGAGATCCCGCGAGAGCACTGCCTCCGTCTGGCTCTACATCCGCGACGACATGGAGCTGTTCAACCGGCTCGCCGACGCCCGCGACGCCATCGAAGCCGAGCTTGGTGAGACCCTCACCTGGGATGAGCTGCCCCATGCGAAGGCCAGTGGAGTCCACCTCGACACCCCCGGCAACTTCCTCGAGCAGGCAGAACAGCAGCGCCTCGTTGAGTGGATGGTCCGTACGGCTGATCGCTTCGCCGAGGTCTTCCCGAAGTACCTGTAGTTGCCGAACGAGGGGCAGCTCGCCTACATCGACGGCTGCCCCAGCCAACGGTCTCAGGCGCGGCTGAGTCGGCGGCGCGGATTCCTACCCGCCGTGGCGCTGGAGGAGCCAGCGTGGGACTGCTGGTGCCTGGATACCGGCCGTCGCCGAGGTCGACAATGGATCCGTGGACCCGCACACAGAGTTCGCCCTCTTCTTGCGGAGCCGCCGCGAGCGCTTGTCACCGGAGGACAGCGGTCTACCGCCGTCCACCAAGCGTCGGCGGACGCCGGGTCTTCGGCGTGAAGAGGTTGCTCAGCTGGCCGGTGTGAGCGTCGACTACTACGTGCGGCTCGAGCAGGGCCGTAAGCTGCGGCCCTCGCCCGCCGTCCTGGAGGCGCTCGCGCGGGCGTTGCAACTGGAGCCCGACGAGTACCGGCACATGGTGGCGCTGCTCAACCAGGCGCCCTCGGCCGCGCCGCGCCCGCCCCAACGGGTACGCCCCGGCGTGCTGCGGTTGCTCGAACGGCTCGACCCGACGCCCGCATTCGTGCTCGGCCGCCGCATGGACGTCCTGGCCTGGAACAAAATGGCCGCCGCCCTGCTCGGTGACTTCGGTGCGCTGCCGGGGTCGCGTCGGAACATGATCTGGCTGCTGTTCCTGCACCCACCGAGCAGGTCGCTGTACGTCAACTGGGCGGCCAACGCCCGGGAGAGCATCGCCCACCTGCGCGCGGCCAGCGGTCGCCATCCGAACGATCCCGGGATAGCCGAGCTCGTGGACGAGCTGTCCGCGAAGAGCGCGGAGTTCCGCGAGATGTGGGCGCGCCGTGACGTCCGGGAAAAGGGGCACGGTCGCAAGGTGCTCAACCATCCAGACGTCGGCCGGCTGGAGCTCGAGTACGAGACGCTGCGGCTGCACGACGACGATGACCAGTTCCTGGTGACGTTCACCGCGGAGGCGGACAGCCCGAGCCAGGCCGCGCTCGATCTGCTCGCCGTGCTGGCCCGGGCAACAACCCCGTGAGGAACCGGCCCCGATCGCGGGTCTACCCCGATGGTTGCCCGGGGGCGTCGACCGGTCGGGCCAGCGCGGCGAGCGTGATCGACGGAGCGAGTCGCGGCCATGTCTACCGGCTCACCTCACTGTCCCGAATGGACAGGAAGGTGATAACGGCACCGATGAACGCCAGCACCGCGACGACCAACACCGTCGTGTGCATGCCCGCGGTGAGGCCGTCCCGAGCGGCCGTGAGGGCGCTCGCGTACTGGTCAGCAACGAGCCCGTCCAACGCGGCATCGATGCGGCCCTGGGTCGACTGGATCGCAATGGCCCGCGCGTGGTCGTCGGAGACGCCTGGCGCCGACGCTCGGAAGTGAGCCAGGGTGGTACCCGCCAGCAGGGCCGCCGCCCCGGCCGTCGCGATCGACTCGCCGGTGATGCGCATTGTGTTGAAC
>JADGGF010000410.1 GCA_019690055.1 Micromonosporaceae bacterium | reverse complement strand
GCGGGCGGCTGGGGGAAACCCGGTAGGCAGGGCACCCCAGCCATCCGGTACGCTTACCAAGCCGTTCGATCGCGGGTAGCTCAATCGGCAGAGCAACCGGCTGTTAACCGGTTGGTTGGGAGTTCGAGTCTCCCCCCGCGAGCCAGCCTGGCTACTCCATTCGCCGTTTGGCCTCCACCAGCCGCCCATGGGCGTTTCATGCCCGCAGCCGACGGTGCGCGAACGACGCCCAGGTAGGCGACGCATGCTGCCCAGCGCTGCACGCTTCCCTGAGTTTTGGGGTGATGACCGCCGGCCGGCTCGGCCTGCCCGGCGAGCGCAAACCGCTGGCCGAGCTGAGCGACCAGTGGCTAGCTGTCAGTTTCTGACCGTTTTGTTCATGTACGCCGGATCTCTTGCGTTGCGTCCGCAGCAGCAGAGCGGGGGCGGCGACGTCCGCGGGAGTCGCCCGGCAGGCGCCCGGCCGCCAAGGTACGGTCGCACCGGCACGGACGGTCTCAGCGGTGCGGACGGGCCTCAGCGACGCGGACGGCCACAAGGGCACGGACGGACTCAAGGCACGGACGGCCTCAGCGGCACAGCAGGTCGGTCATCCGGCGCCCAGCCACGGCGAGTCCGACCGCGGCCATGGCGACCAGGTAGAGGGCATGACCCGCCATGGCCAGGCTCAGTGTCCCGGTCGTGAAGCCCCGGAGCAGCTCGACGCCGTGGTAGAGCGGGGTCAGGGCCACGATGACCCGCAGCGCCTCCGGGTAGGCGTCGGCCGGCGCGAACGTCCCGGAGAACAGGAACAACCCGAAGATGGCCACCGTCATGTAGTCGAAGTCCTGCCAGCTGCGCATGAAGGTGGAGATCGCCATGCCCACGCCGCCGAAGGCCAGACCGATCAACAGCGCCGCGGCCAGCGCGGGTACGGCGCGCCCGACCGTGGTGAGGTCCAACGCGATCATGATGCCGAGGAAGGCGACCGCGTAGATCGACCCGCGGGCCAACGCCCACATGAGCTCGCCGAGGGCGATCTCGAACGGGCGCAGCGGCGTGGCCACCATGGCGTCGTACAGCTTCATCCACTTCAGCCGGGCCAAGAAGTTGAAGCCGGTCTCGGCCAGCGCCCCGTTCATGGCCGAGGCGGCGAGCATCGCCGGGGCCACGAAGCCCGCGTAGTCGATCACCCGGCCGTCGGCGAGGCGGAACTCGCCGACCAGCGCACCGACGCCGAGGCCGATCGAGAACAGGTACAGGACGGGCTCGAAGAAGCCGGAGAACACGACCAGCCAGTAGCCGGAGTTCCGGGTCGCCACGAGATCCCGCGCCGTGACCGACCCGGCGCGGGACAGGGTCGAACGGCGCAGCACGCGGGGCGCGACGAGCGTGGTCACCATCAGTCGGTCAACCTCCGGGTGAACCGGTGGGCGGCGAGCAGGTACCCCACCACGGCCCACAGCGCCAGGTAGGCGGCGTGGCCGAGCCAGCCGATCGCGGTTGGGGTGCCCAGCGTCGCCGCCCGGCACAGCTCCACGCCGTGCCACAGCGGTGAGGCATAGGCGACCCAGCGGGGGACCAGCGGCAGCTGCTCGACCGGGAAGAACACCCCGGCGAACAGGGTCATCGGGATCACCGCGAACCGGAACAGGAACGAGAACCAGTTGTCCGTGCGGATCGAGGCCGAGTAGGCGAGCACGGGGGTGCAGCTCGCCACGGCCAGCAACAGCACCGCCGGCACGGTGAGCAGCGCGACCGGCGAACGGACGATGCCAAACAGGGTCAGCACGACCAGGAACCCGGCGGCCGAGGTGCCGGCCCGCAGCCAGATCCAGAGGATCTCGCCCACCGCCATGTCCACCGGGCGCAGCGGTGAGGCCCGCATGGCGTGGTAGGTCCGCACCCACTTGAACCCACCCAGCACCGGCCAGGCCGCCTCATTGATCGCCACCTGAAACGCGGTCGAGGCCAGCACGCCGGGCGCGATGAAATTGGCGTACGGCATCCCCAGCACCCTGTCGTCCACATAGGACCCGACCGAGACGCCCAGTCCCAGCAGGAACATGACCGGCAGCAGGAAGGAGCTGAACACCGTACCGCGCCAGGTGTTCAGGTACAGCCGCCACCGGTGGTAGAAGACCGGCCACGGCGACCGGGCGACATAAATACTCATCAGGTCAATCCGCTCGGGTCAATCGACGTGGGGTCAGTCGACCAGGGTCCGGCCGGTGAGCTTGAGGAAGACGTCCTCGAGCGTGCTGCGCCGCACGAGCACGCTGGTCGGGGCGAGCGCGCGGCGGTGGACCTCGCCGGCCGCGTCGTCGCCGTCGTCGGTGTAGACGAGAATGCGGTCGGGCAGTACCTCGATCCGCTCCCCGATCCCGGCGAGCTTGCCGGCCAAGGCGTCGAGGCTGTCGTTGGCGAACCGCAGCTCCAGCACCTCGCGAGTCGAGTGCTCGGCGATGAGCGACCGCGGCGACCCCTCGGCCACGATGCGTCCGCCGTCCATGACGACGAGCCGGTCGCACAGCTGCTCGGCCTCGTCCATGTAGTGCGTGGTGAGCACGAGCGTCACCCCGCGCTGCTTGAGCCGGAACAGGCGCTCCCACACCAGGTGCCGGGCCTGCGGGTCCAGGCCGGTCGTCGGCTCGTCGAGCAGCACCAGGTCGGGCTCGTTGACCAGGGCCCGGGCGATCGTCAGCCGTCGCTTCATGCCGCCGGAGAGCGGCTCCACCTGGTCGGTCGCCCGCTCGCTGAGCTGCACGAACTCCAACAGCTCGGCGGCCCGGGCCTTCGCGACCGACCGGGGAATGCCGAAGTAGCCGGCGTAGACCGTGAGGTTCTCGGCCACGGTGAGCTCGGGGTCGAGCGAGTCCTGCTGCGGGCAGACGCCCAGCCGGGCCCGGATGCGGGGGCCGTCGCGCAGCGGGTCCATCCCGAGGATCCGCAGCGTGCCGCCGCTGGGCGGCGAGACGCAGCCGATCATCCGCATCGTCGAGGACTTGCCCGCGCCGTTGGGCCCGAGGAAGCCGAACGACTCCCCCGGATAAACATCGACGTCGATACCATCGACGGCGGTGAACTCAGTGCCGCGCCGGCCCCGAGCCGGGAAGCGCTTGACCAGGCCGCGAGCGTGGATCAGCGGTTCGTCTGCCACGCTGATGGACCCTAGCCCCACCCTGTGACGAACTCTCCCGAAATTTCGGCCTCGGGCCGCGTGGCACTGGACTGATCAATCTGGCTGCTGACCAAGCACCGGAGTGTTCCCTACATGACGAGCGAGCGAGGAACGAGCGAGCGAGGAGGGAAGGCCACGCATCAAGGGCCCGAGGCCCGTGCGAGCGGACGCGAGCACCAGAATCTCAGTCCGGCGTACGGTGGGCGGCGACCGCCTCGGCGACCAGCTGGGTCGTCGTGGCGACCACCTCGGCGTCGTCGTGGGGCGTCCCGTCGTCGTACCGCACATGCCAGGCCAGGCCGTTGGCCCCCGGCACTCGGCGCGCCACCACGCGCACGCCACCGCCGGGCAGCGGGTGGTGCGCCGTGTAGGCCACCGACCGCGTCACCCGCGTGCGGACCTCGGCCGGCACGTCGCCGGGCTCGGCGAGCGTCACGGTCACCGGCGCGTCGTCGGCGAGCACCGCGTAGCTGCCGGCCCCGTCCATCGGCACCGGATCGCCCACCGGCACCGACGGGATCACGGTCAGCCGCGACCCCGACCAGGTGGCCTTGTGGATCTGATGCCAGCCCAGCCGCGCCCGCCCCGGCAGCCACAGCCCCAGAGTGGTCACCACGACCGCCCGCCCGGGATCGTCGGCGCTGCGGGCCCAGGCGAGGCACCGCTCGCCCGCGTCCAGCTTCGGCCGTAGCGACCGGGGCGGCTTACGACGTCCGAACACGATCACACCGTAACCGGCGCGTGACCGCTACAGCGCACTGGTCACCTGCTCGCGCAGGGCGCGGGCGTGCGACTCGAGGGAGAGCAGCTCGCCGAAGACCCGGTGGTACTCGTCGCGCTGCTCGAGCGGGTTCATGCGCTGCAGCCGGGACTTCGTCTCGGCGATCTGCCCGCTGAGCGCGTACAGCTGCAGGTGCGCGACCTGCACATGCACGTAGTGCGGGTCCGGCGCCTCGGCGACCTTCAACGGTTCCACGGCGAGTTCGGAGATGAGCGCCTTGGCCACCAGGTCGTCGCACGCGTCCCGCACCGCCTCGATCCACACCGCTCCCCCGCTGGCCGCGCTGGCCCCGCCGGCGGCCGCGATCGCCCGCCGGATGGCGATGTGCGGCGGGTAGGCGTAGACGGATTCGTCAATCGCGTCGAAGACCGGCCCGGCCAGCGCCGGCTCCTGCAGCGCGAGCTTGAGCGCCTCCCGCTCCACCAGCGTCCGGGGGTCATTCGGCCTGGGGGCGGG
>JADGGF010000409.1 GCA_019690055.1 Micromonosporaceae bacterium | reverse complement strand
CCCCCCCGCGCCGCCGTAAACAAAACGCACCCGCGCCGACCCTGACCCGCTGGGCGGGCATGGTCGGCGCGAGGTGCGTTTACTGTCGAACCGTCGTCGGCGCGTTCAGTCGGTCAGCAGGACGTCGAACTCGCCCCGCTTTGCCCCGAACAGGAATGAGTCCCACTCCTCGACGGTGAACCGCACGACCCCGGCCTCGGGGTTCTTGCTGTTGCGAACCTCGATAAGGCCGTTGTGTCGGCGCGCCTCGACGCAGCTGCCGCCGTTCCCGGCGGACCGGCTCGACATGATCCAGCCACCGTTGTCGTTGCTCATGTCAGTCCTCCCTCATGGTGGGACGGTGGGTTGTGCCTCCGGCAACCGCTTGTTCAACCGCAACTACTTTGGGTTACCGGCTCCGCGGTGGTTTCCCGGTGCGCCGCTACGTTTCCGCAGGTAGATGCGTTGGCGACGGAGACAGTCACCGGTGTCTTCCTTTCATGATGAAAAGTAGACCTACACAGGGTAACTGAAACCCGCCTCGTCGCACCATTGCAGCTGAGCATTTGTCGTCATGAAACCTTGCACGGGGTGGGTCTGTCTGCCATGCTCGGGGCATCCGGCGCCGGAGCCCTGCATCCGGCGCCGCGCGAATCCCTCAACGCTGCGAACCACCGTCGAGCACCGTGGAGGCGCGATGTCTGCCCCGACCATTGACCCCGCGACTCGGCCCCTCGACGACATCACCCGCCCGGACCAGTACCCGCGCGGCGCACGAGTCTGGGTTTTCAGCGCAGGCTCGTGGCGCCCCGGGGTCGTCCTCAGCGCCTCCGCGAAGGCGGCGAGCGTCCGCTACCGCCCGACCGACGGGCGCGGTACCGCCGTGGATACGGTGCTGCCGCACAAGCTCGTCCCGCGCGACGAGGATGACCCGTATGTCGATAAGCCGATCACGGGACAGATCGACATCGACGGCATACCCCGGCGCGCCTGAGCGGCGCCGCGGTTTGACCGTGTCTCAGTACCCGAATATTGCGATTTACCCCATCGAGGGGAAGGGATCCGCCCGTTCGGTCGTCAGCCGGGCCGGCAGCCGGGTCGGGTCGAGGTGACGGCACACCACGACGGACGCGCCGGCCAGCAGTGGAGCGACGAGCCACACCACCGGGTCGGAATGGGTATCTGTGTCGATGAGGACCCGCGCCGATTCCGGCACGCCGATCTGCCGCGCCTGCGCCACCAGGTCGGCGTGGCGCGTGCCCTCGGCCAGGGCCACCTGCTCCGGCGTGGTCGCGATGGCCGGAAGGCGGTCGCCGTGCGGCCGCATCTCGACGATGAAGTCCGAGGTCCCCGGCGGTGGGCCGGGGCGGAACGGCTGCCCGAGCGGGTCGAGCGCCAGCGCGTACACCTCATCGGCGTTCAGCGCCGGGGACGGCGCCCCGCCGGCTGTCAGCGCCGGGGAAGGCGGGCCCACGAACGCGACGTCGGCCCGACGGCCGCCGGTCAGGTCGACCGTGAGCCCGGCGACCCAGCAGCCGAGCAGGACCGCCGCGGTCTGCCAATGCGGCGGCAGGCGTACGGCGGCCACCTGCCCCGGCCCCAGACCCAGCCCATCGACCAGCAGGTTCGCCGTCTTGGCCACCCAGTTGGCCAGCGTCGCCCCCGAGAGCTCGGTCCGCTCGCCGGTCGCGTCGTCGTAGAACGTGATCAGCGGCTGGTCGCGCCGCGCGTCGACCGTGGCCGTGAACGCGTGCACCACGGTTGGGTGTCCAGTGCTCACGGGACAGACGGTAGCGGGGCGCCCCGGCCGAGCCCGCGCGGCGTAGGCTCCCAAGTCATGAGGGACTCCAGGGCGGTGGGTCGGTGACCGCCGGGCGACCGCGAGTCCTGGTCGACGCCACGAGCGTGCCGGCCGACCGGGGCGGGGTGGGCCGGTACGTCGACGGCCTGCTCGCCGCGTTGGGCCGGCGCGAGATGAACCTCGCCGTGGTGTGCCAGCGAACGGATGTCGAACGGTACGAGCGGCTGCTGCCCGGCGCCGAGGTCATCAGCGCACCCGCGGCGGTGGCGCATCGCCCGGCCCGGCTGGCCTGGGAGCAGACGGGCCTGCCGCTGCTGGCCCAGCAGCTGGGGGCGGATGTGCTGCACTCGCCGTACTACACCTGCCCGCTGCGAGCGGCCTGCCCGGTGACGGTGACCGTGCACGACGCCACGTTCTTCACCGAGCCGGAGCACTACGACAAGTCCCGACGGACGTTCTTCCGCTCCGCCATCAAGACGTCGGTACGCCGGGCCGAGCGCGTGATCGTCCCGAGCAAGGCGACCCGGGACGAGCTGATCCGCCTGCTCGACGCCGACCCCGCGCGGGTGGACGTCGCCTACCACGGGGTCGACCCAGTCGCCTTCCACGCGCCCAGCGAGGAGGAGAAGGCCCGGGTGCGGGCCCGGCTCGGCCTGGGGGATCGCCGCTACGTCGCCTTCCTCGGGGCGAACGAGCCCCGGAAGAACGTGCCGAACCTGATCCGTGGCTGGGTTCAGGCGTGCCAGGACCGCGAGGATCCGCCCGCGCTCGTCATCGCCGGGGGCCAGGGCCACGACGACGAGATCGACCGCGCGGCGGCGTCGGTCCCGTCGCAGCTGCGCTTGCTGCGCCCCGGCTATCTGCGCTTCGGCGACCTGCCCGGGTTCCTCGGTGGGGCGCTCGTGGCGGCCTACCCGTCCTACGGCGAGGGCTTCGGTCTGCCGGTGCTCGAGGCGATGGCCTGCGGCGCCCCGGTGCTGACCACGCCCCGGCTGTCGCTGCCCGAGGTCGGCGGGGACGCGGTGGCCTACACCGGTCCGGAGCCCGAGGAGATCGCTCGCGATCTGGGCAGACTGCTTGACGACGAGGTCCGGCGCCGCGAGCTCGCCATGGCCGGCCTGGCCCGGGCCAAGGAGTTCACGTGGGACGCCAGCGCCGACGCCCACGTCGCTGCCTGGACCCGGGCCGCCAGGTGATGGCTATCTGAGGCGACCGCTACAGCAAATGGGAATGTGAGTCGCCGCGACGTTTCAGCTCGTCGACGATGGCCTTGACCTCCTGGGCCTGCTTACGGCTGCAGACCAGCAGGGCGTCGGGCGTGTCGACCACGATCGCGTCCCGCAGACCCACGGTCGCGATCATCCGGCCCGACTGGGCGACGACGACCGACCCGGTGGTGTCCTGCAACACGACCGTGTCGGGGTCGGCCATGACCACGTTCCCCGCGTCGTCGGTGCCCCCAAACTCCTCTTCGGCGCGAATCTCGCCGAGCGTGTGGAAGTCGCCGAGGTCGGTCCAGCCGAAGTCGCCGGGGACCGTCGCCACCTTGCCGACGTCGGCCGCTCCCTCCATCACCGCGTGGTCGACCGAGATGCGCTGCAGGGTCGGCCAGACCTCGCCGAGCACCCGGTCCTGCTCGGGGGTGCCCCAGGCCGCCGCGATCGTGGTCAGCCCGGCGTGCAGCTCGGGCCGCTGCCGGGCCAGCTCGTCGAGGAAGACCCCCACCCGCCAGACGAACATGCTCGCGTTCCACAGGTACTGCCCGGAGCGCAGGTACTCGGCGGCCACGTCGGCGCTCGGCTTCTCCTTGAACTCGGCCACCTGCATGATCCCGTCGCCGATGGTCTCGCCCATGCGCAGGTAGCCGTACCCGGTCTCGGGGTGGGTGGGTTTGATGCCCACGGTCATGAGCAGGCCCCGGCGGGCTCCCTCGATGGCGACCCGGATCGCGTCCTGGAACGCGCTGGGCCGGCGCACCAGGTGGTCGGCCGCGAAGGAGCCCATGATCGCGTCCGGGTCGCGGCGGGCGATCACCGCGGCGGCCAGCCCGATGGCCGCGCACGAGTCACGCGGTGATGGCTCGACCAGCAGGTTTTCTTCGGGCAAATCGGGTAATTGTCGGGCGACGGCGGCGGCGTGGGCCACTCCGGTCACCACGAACGTCCGGTCCGGTGGGGACAGCGGGGTGAGGCGCGCCACGGTGGCCTGAAGTATCGATTGCCCAGGGTGGGCCAGCGCGTGCAGGAACTTTGGATGGTTGGCTCGCGACAGCGGCCAGAGGCGGGTTCCGCTCCCCCCCGCCGGGACGACCGAGTAGAGGGTGCGTGAGCTCATTCGGCCATGATGCCCGATCTTCGCAAGTCCCGCAGGCGGCTGAGGTAGTAGTCACCCGGCCGACGGGGTGACGAGCGGTACGGTACGCCGCTCGGGGTTGGCGTCGATCGCGCGCCACAGGCGGGTCGACTGCTCGTCCGTGCCGACCCGTCCCGCCCAGGAGCGGGACAGCCGGACCTCGGCGGCGAGTCGGGTGACCACCTTGCCGGCCGCCACGCCCGGCGTCGCTATGAGCGTGGGCGGCGGGGGCCGGGGTCGGGTCGGTGCGGGGCGCAGCAATAGATG
>JADGGF010000408.1 GCA_019690055.1 Micromonosporaceae bacterium | reverse complement strand
CCGCTGGAGTTCGGTAACGACGAGATCGGCCAGGTCGGCCAGGCGTTCAACCAGGTGCAGGAGACGGCGATCCGGGTCGCCGTCGAGCAGGCCGAGTTGCGTCGTAGCGTGCGGGACGTGTTCCTCAGCCTCGCCCGGCGCAGCCAGGCGCTGCTGCACCGCCAACTGGGTCTGCTCGACCAGATGGAGCGCCGCGCCACCGACGCCGAGGAACTGGCCGAGCTGTTCCGCATCGACCACTTGGCGACCCGGATGCGCCGCAACGCCGAGAACCTCATCGTGCTCTCCGGGGCGACCGCCGGCCGGGCCTGGCGCAAGCCGGTGCCGATGGTGGACGTGCTGCGGGGCGCGTTGGCCGAGGTCGAGGACTACACACGGGTGACCGTTTTGCCCGTGGGCAACGCGTCGTTGGTGGGCCGGGCCGTCGGTGACGTGATCCACCTGCTCGCCGAGCTGATCGAGAACGCGGTCTCCTTCTCGCCGCCGCAGACGACCGTGCGGGTGGGCGGCTCGGTCGTCGGGTACGGCTTCGCGATCGAAATCGAGGACCGGGGCCTCGGCATGAGCCCGGAGGAGCTGGCCGCGGCGAACGAGCAGCTGCGCGACCCGCCCGAGTTCCGGCTGAGCAGCACGGCCCGCCTCGGCCTGTACGTGGTCGCCAAGCTCGCGGAGCGGCACGGCATCCGGGTGCGGCTGACCGAATCGGCCTACGGCGGCATCACCGCCATCGTGCTGCTACCCGGCTCACTGATCGCCGACGACGGCAGCGACAGTGGCCAACCGGCCGATCCCGGGCAGCTCGACACCTACCGTCCCGCCCAGCTCGGCGGAGGCGGCCGGCACCGACTGCACACCGACACCGCCGACCGGGCGCGGGGCGAGACGGCCACCGCGTTGGCGGTGCGCGACCCCGACCTGGCGGCCACGGCTGCGGCGAACGGCAGCCACGATCCGGGCCGCCTCACCGCCGAGTTGGCGACGCAGCGGCAGGTCCTCTCGCCCCCGGCCGTCGAGGACCCGTCGCCGGCCGCGGCGCCGGTGACGGAGGCCCCGCCCGCCGGGACGCCGGCCCCCGAGGCACCGGTGGCGGAGGCCACGGTCGCCGACACGCCGACGGCACCCGAGGCCCCGAAGCTCACCCCGTCCGGCCTGCCCCTGCGGCAGCGCCGGCACACTCCCGGGCCGACGGCCACCGGCGGCCCGGCCGACACGACCCGTCCGGCCGTGTCCACCCGGGACCCGAATGCGACCCGCAGCATGATGTCCTCGTACCGGTCCGGAACCCTGCGGGGTCGCAGCGATGCTGCGCGGTTGATCGGCGAGCAGGGCCCCGCGGCTGCCCCGGCTGGTGGCGAGCCGGCCACCCCGGTCCCGTCCCCGTCGGATCCACCACGTATGCCGGACCCGCCACCACCGTGGCCGGAAGCTGACTCACCACAGTGGACTCATCAGGCGCGCGATACGGAAGAGGGAGGCTGACCCAGTGGGGGCGCAGCGAGCGAGCGCAGCGGTCGACATCAGTTGGCTGGTCAACGACCTGGTCGACCGGGTCGCCCACGTGCACCAGGCGGTGGTGCTCTCCCACGACGGGATTCTGATCGCCAAGTCGTCCGGACTGTCCCGGGAGGACGCGGAGAGCCTGTCGGCCGTGGCGTCAGGCCTGCACGGCCTGGCTCGCAGTGCCGGCCGGCGGTTCAACCGGGGGGCGGTCCGGCAGACCGTCGTCGAGATGGAGCAGGGTTTCATCTTCGTGACGGCCGGCGGCGACGGCGCGTGCATCGCCGTGCTGGCCAGCGAGGACGCCGATGTCGGCCTCATCGCGTACGAGATGGCGATGCTGGTGGCCCGGGTCGGCCAGTACCTGTCCACCCCGATCCGGTCGGCGGCGGCCGCTGAGAACTAGTGGGCGCCCATGACCGCACCGGAACGTCCGCCCAGGCCCGGCGAATTTCCGCGACGACCGGCCGCCGGGCCCGACGCCGAGCCGGAATGGATCGACGAGGAAGCCGGTCCCGTCGTCCGCCACTACGCGATGACCCATGGTCGGACCCGACCCCGCCGCGGCGAGTTCGACCTGATCACGCTGATCCTGGCCACGAAGACGCCGGGCGAGATCGACAGCGGGCTGCAGCCGGAGCTGGCCACCATCATCCGGCTGTGCCAGACCCCGGTCTCCGTGGCCGAGCTGGCCACGCGCCTGGACCTTCCCACCGGCATCGTGCGGGTCCTGCTCGGCGACCTGCTCGATCGCGGGTACATCCGTACCCGGTCACCGGCCCCCGCGGCACAACTTCCCACTGAGCGCGTATTCAAGGCGGTCCTCGATGGCCTACGGTCCCTCTGACACGAGCGGGGAGGAGAGCCTCCCCGTCGCCCTGAAGATCCTCGTCGCGGGCGGGTTCGGGGTCGGGAAGACGACCCTCGTCGGCGCCGTGAGCGAGATTCAGCCACTGCTCACTGAGGAGTACCTCACCGACGAGAGCATCGGTATCGACGACACCTCGGCGGTGCAGTCCAAGCACACGACGACCGTGGCCATGGACTTCGGCCGGATCACGCTCGCTCACGACCTCGTGCTGTACCTGTTCGGCACGCCCGGGCAGGACCGGTTCCTGTTCGTCTGGGACGAGCTGTCGCTGGGGGCGCTCGGCGCGATCGTGCTGGCCGACACGCGGCGGCTGGAGGAGTGCTTCCCGTCGGTGGACTACTTCGAGCAGCGGGGCCTGCCGTTCATCGTGGCAGTGAACCAGTTCGAGGGGACACGGCAGTACGAGATCTCCGAGGTGCAGATGGCGCTCAACCTCGACCCCGGCGTGCCGGTGATCATGTGTGACGCCCGCAAGCGGGAGTCGGCCCGGGACGCGCTGATCTGCCTCGTCGAGCACGCCATGCGCACCGCCTGGGGCAAGCCCGCCCCGGCCCCGGTCGGCTGATCCTCCCCCACGGTCATCCCCGGCGGGCCCGCTCGAGGTGCGGGTGTGGTGGAGAACACCGGTCGCCCAGACGGCAACGAGCCGCACCGGTCGGCAGACTGGCCCGGGTGCACCACCCCGAACAGTCCCGGCATCGCCACGACAACGGATTTCTCGGACCGCGCCGCCGACG
Organism: Micromonosporaceae bacterium; assembly: GCA_019690055.1. Taxonomy (GTDB): domain Bacteria; phylum Actinomycetota; class Actinomycetes; order Mycobacteriales; family Micromonosporaceae; genus DATBGZ01. The sequence goes on along the minus strand of JADGGF010000408.1, from coordinate 1,302 downwards.
CCTCGCCTGGATCGGGTTCCTGCTGCTGGCCGCCTACACGCCGGTCGTCGCCTGGCTCACCCCCGACGACAGCTGGCTGATGCCGATCGCGGTGGCGGGCGTCGTCGGGTACGTGATCATCGTGGACGACGTCCTGCGCCGACGCCCGGACACGCCGACCCGGGACCACCCCGTGGACGGTCCCGGGTCGGGTGGCTCCGGTCCATCGGAGCGCGACATCTCATCGGACTAGCTGCCGGCTCATCGGACTAGCTGCCGGCTCGGTAGTCGCGGTTGGCCGACTGCCGGGCTCGCTCCGCCGCCTCCTCGGCCGCATTGCGGCCCTGCTGCTGACCGCTACGCGCCCGGGCGGCCGTCTGCTCCTGCATCCGCTCGCCCGCGCGGCTCGCGCTCTCCTTCATGTCGGCCGGCGACCAGCGGCCTTCGCCCTGCTGCTGGCCTTCGCGGGCGCCGACGTTCTCCGGCCACCGCTGCCCGGTCTGGGGCTCGCCGTACGTGGCGGCCATCGGCTCCCGGCGCTCACCCGGCCGCTGCATCTGGCCCGTCTGGGCGGCGAACGCGCCGGCCATGCGCTGGCTCATCTCCGCCTCCCGCTGCCGCTGCTCGCTGCCGTCACGCACCACGGCCCAGATGGCGAAGATCGCCAGCGGGATCATCAGCAGCGACCACAGCGGGAAGTACGGCAGGAAGAAGAAGTTGATGACCAAGGAAACCGAAGCCAGCACGATCGCTATCCACCGCGCCGCGGCCGACCGGCTGAACAGGGTCAGACCGGAGATCGCGACCAACGCACCGCCGATCACGTGGATCCAGGCCCAGGCGACATTGTCGACCCGGTACGGGTAATTCCCCCCCACGGTGTAGAAGTTGGCCCGGGCGATCGCCGCGATCCCCGAGAGGATGTGGAACAGACCGAGCAGCATCATCAGCGTCGCGGCGAGGGGCGATCCGCCCCGAGCCAGCATCGACCCGCCCGACTGACCCATGCCTGCCTGACTCATTCCCGGTGCCCCTGGTCCCCGGGTTCCTGGTGCCCTGGTACTGGTCATTTTCGCCCCCATGCGATCTTGAGCTGTCAGGGCTACCGCACGCCCCGCACTGTCGGCGGGGCGCGGCCTCCGGGGTGTCCCACGGCCTCGTGCCGCGGTCCGGCGGCCAGCGGTTCTCCAGCGATCGTCTCTCCGCCCGGCCGGGCATGGGCGGCAAACCGCGAATCCGGTGCGATCCCGGCGGATCACCGACCCCACCGGTCCCACGAGCGCGCACCCATCAACGCCCACGAGGTGACCGGCAGGGCGCACC
>JADGGF010000407.1 GCA_019690055.1 Micromonosporaceae bacterium | reverse complement strand
CTAGCGCCGGGCGTCTGTTTCGGCGCCCGTGATCTTCTCGGTCGTGGGCCTGCTCGTTCTGGGGCCTGCCCGGTGGTGGCCTGCTCGGTTGTGGGTCCGCGTGGTTGCGAGAGAGGCGACCATCGATACCGGCGACCCGCTACCCATCGATTTCAGTGATCGCTTGGTGGGCTGCCGCGATCGGCGCGTGCGGATTCCAGCGATCGGCGTCTGTGGATTCCAGCGATCGGCGCGTGCGGATTCCGGTGGTCGGTGTTTGCGCGGCGTCCGTCGTGGGTAAGGCACGCGCCGAGACGCCGGTCGGCTCGTTGGACGGGGCGAGGCACGCCCTCCGCGGGCCGACCCTTTCCCTGACGTGACCGACCGGAGGAGGTGGCAGCGTGGCGAGAGCCGCGACGGCCCTGCGACCCATCATCGAGGCCTGGGAATGGCAAACGGTCGGCTTGTGTCGGGACCGGTCGACCGCGCAGTTCTTCCATCCCGACGACGACCTGGGTCGGATCAGCCGACGCCTGCGCGAGGCGGCGGCCAAGCGGCTGTGCCTGTCCTGCCCGGTGCGTGCACAGTGCGCCACGCACGCGCTCACAGTGGGTGAGGATTACGGCGTGTGGGGCGGGTTCACCGAGACCGACCGGGCCCGGTTGCGCGAGGCCGGGTGGCGCGACGCGCTTGGCGACGATGGACTCGTCGATGTCGCGATGCTCGAACGCCGGCTCGGTCGGGCCGCCGCACCGGTGAGCGTGAACCGTCCCCGCTCGTCCCAACGGTGACGACGATGGACGCGTCCCACGTCGTGGGAGGTGAGCCGAGCCACACGGCCCCCTGGCCGTAACCGTTTTCCACCCGCCTGGCCTGCGAAAACTCAACTGTTCGGCCGATTACAACAGACCGTTTGCATAATTGCCTGTCGCCGACAGGTTGACCGCTGGTAGCCGGTCGTACCACGATCGTCTGGTGCGCCAAGCCCTCGCAGAGCCGGGAGGTGGCTGAACGTGCGGATCGATGTCAGGCGACTCAGTGACGTAGACGTGGTGCGCGTGCGCGGCACGTTCGACCCGACCACGGCGCCGCGGCTGCGCGCCGTGCTCGATGCTCGCCTCGCCGAAGGGCGGGCGCACCTGGTCGTCGATTTGACGGGCATGAGGATGTTCGATGCCCGGGTCGCGGGCGGGCTGGCTGCCTTCGCCGGCCGGGTCCAGGCTGTCGGCGGCTGCGTCCGGGTCGTCTCCGCGCCGGGCCTGTGCCGGGACCTGCTGGCGCTCGCCGGCCGGGGCACGCAGCTGCGCGTCTACGACGACCCGGCCCCGGTGCTGGCCGCCCTGCGCGTCCGGGCGGGGCGTACGGAGGAGACACCGTCCACCTCGGAGAGTGCACCGTTGTCCACAGAGGACGGCGGGGAGGACGCGGGGTGGCCGGGCAGCCGGGACATCACGGTCCACGCCCTGCTGGCCGCGGTGGATCGCCTCCCCACTGATTCAGCCGACCGGGCCGAGCTGCGCCGGCAAGCCATCGAGCACGCCATGCCGCTGGCCCACCGGCTCGCGCGGCGGTTCCGTGACCGCGGTGAGCCCGGCGAGGACCTCGTGCAGGTGGCGATGGTCGGTCTGGTCAACGCGATCGACGGCTACGACCCGGGCCGCGGGTGCGAGTTCGCGGGGTACGCCACACCGACCATCGTGGGGGAGCTGCGGCGCTACTTCCGGGACAAGGGCTGGCGCATCCGGGTGCCGCGTCGCCTGCAGGAGCTGCGGCTGCGGGTCAACCAGGCCAGCGCGGAGCTGAGCCAGACCCAGGCGGCGACACCAACGATCTCCGATATCGCCAACCATCTGTCGGTGCCGGAGGCGGAGGTGGCCGAGGCGGTGGAGGCGGGCATGCTCTACCAGCCGCTGTCCCTTTCCGGGCCGGGCACGTCGGGCAGCACCCTGGAGCTGGAGGATCCGCTCGGCTCGGACGACCCGGCGATCGACGTGGTGGAGCAACGCGAGTCGGTGCGACCGCTGCTGGCCACGCTGTCGGAGCGCGAGCGCGACATCCTGCGCATGCGGTTCTACGGCGACATGACCCAGTCCCAGATCGCCGACCGCCTCGGCATCTCACAGATGCACGTCAGCCGGCTGCTGGCGCGGACCCTGGACAGCCTGCGCGCGGCACTGGCGGATGCCGCCTAGGAGAGCGTGCCGGCGGAAGCCGCCTGCGCGAACGCACAGGCGGAGGCCGCCCGTAAGACCGTGAATCGGTGCCCTCCCCGCGGGGTGCGCCCGCCGATGTGGGGGTCGGCGGGCGCACCTACCCGCACGGACCCCACGCAGCGCGAGCCTTTCAGTGATTCGGGGCTCCTGCTACGCAGGCCGGCCGGTTCAGGGCTCGAGTTCGACGATGCAGTAGTCCGCCTTCTTCCGGTCAACCAGCGCGAACGACCCCAGCGGCTCGCAGTCCCGCTCGATCGAGGCGTCGCCCTCAATCACGCCGACGATTTTGGCCCGGGCCCGGTCATCGGAGCAGGCGACGACGTTCGCGTCGATGCCGCGCTCGTCACTTTCGGTGGGGTAGTAGTCGATGCAGCCGCCTTCTACCCACTGACGTTCCTCCATAAGGGGCCGGACGATGCCGATGTAGGCGATGCCGCCGATGACGAGCAGAGCCACGACGATGGCGACGATTCGCCGGGCAACACCGGACGTATCGGACGCGGGCGGGACGCCCATCGGCGGTGAAACGCTTGGCGGAGCAGGTGGGATGGGTCCCCCGAGCGGTCGGAAGGGTCCTCCGCCCGGCGCAGCGCCCCCGTACGGTGGGGTGGATCCGGTCATGGCGACTTCCCTGGGACGTGCTCGTTGACGTGCCCGTAAGGCTAGCGTCGTGGCCGCCGCCGTCGCCTCCCCCCACGCCGGCCGCGGTCGTCGGGTACCCGACCGCGCCTGGTGCCGGCCCTCATCGTCGGCGCCGGGGCAACCGGGCGACCAGGCCTCGCTCGCTGATGTCGTCCGGCGGTGGCGGGACCGAGCCGCGGGCCGCGCCGGCCTTCGACAGCGCAGCCACCAAGGGCTTCTCCGGCGGGGTGCTCGGCGGTTCGAGATTCTGGGGGGCCGCCCGGCTCGCTGCCCGGAACGCCAGCGGTGAGCAGCCGACCGTGCGGGCGAAGAACCGGCCGAAGTTGGTCGCCTCCGAGAAGCCGAGGCGGGCGCCGATCTCGGCCGCCGGCAGGTCGGTCTCCGCCAGCAGGCGCTTGGCCTCCAGCGCGACGCGGTCGTCGACCAGCTGCTTGGCCGTCCGACCGGTGGCGGCGAGGCTGGCGCGGGTCAACGTGCGAACCGAGCAGCCGAGCAGCTTCGCGTAGTCCTCGACCTGCCGGGTGAGCGCGAACCGCTCGTCGACGGCGGCCCGGAACCGGGCGAACAGCTCGTTGTCCGCCGCCGTCACTCCCGGCCCACCCTCGGGCTCCAGGCGCGACAGCCGCAGCAGCAGGGCGAAGAGCTGGTGGCGCAACACGCCAATGGGAATGTCCTCGCCGTTGGTCAGCCGCTGGTAGTCGATCTCGATCTGGCTGATCGCGTCGGTGATCGCCTCGCCGTCCTCCCCGCCCGGCTGCCAGTAGGTACCGGCGATGAGCCACGGTACGGGTGGTGGGTCGGCGTCCGCCGCGCGACCACCTTCCGGCCGCCGCCACCGGGACCGCGGAGTGGTTGACGCCGCCAGCTCCGCACCGGACTCGCCGGTGTGCTCCGCAAGCTCCGCACCGAACCCGCCTACGTGCTTCGCAAGCTCCGCACTGAACCCGCCTACGTGCTTCGCAAGCTCCGCACTGAACCCGCCGGTGTGCTCCGCAAGCTCCGCACCGGACCCAATGGCAACCTCCGCGCCGAGGGTTCGTTCCGCGAGCTGCCCGCTGGACCGGATGGCTCGTTCCGCACGCTGCACGCTGGATCCAAGGGTTCGTTCCGCAAGCTGCACGAACTGCGGCTCGAAGAGCACCAGCGTCGCGTCGACGCCCGGCGGTGGGAAGCCCACGACCTGGCCGGGGCGCACCCAGAGGAGGCCACCGGGCCGGCACGGATACGTCTCGAAATCGACGCTGAAGCTCGCTCGGCCTGCCGTGACCAGCGCCAGGAGGTGCACGGGCACCCGGTGACGGGCGTGCGGTTCCGGCGCGCCGTTCGGCGCGCGGCGGTACAGGTCGCGCAGGCGCAGCGTATGGATGCCCAGCGAGGGGTGGCGCGGGAGCGTCACGTCGAACGACGACTGTCGGGCCATGTCGGATCGACTGTAACGCCGCGCGTGGCGGGGAGCGCAATTTGACGCAGACTCGCTTGCCCCCGACCGCTAAGGTACAGCGCCGTACTTGCTCATCATCGAGCTGAAGGATCACGATGACTGACCCAGCCGCCCCCCCCCCCACGGGCGAATGCACATCA
>JADGGF010000406.1 GCA_019690055.1 Micromonosporaceae bacterium | reverse complement strand
ACTCAAAGGACCGCGTGGTGGTGGTGAACCCCTCCGGCCCCCACCACTGCGACAGGTGCCGCAGCTCAGTAAACGCCTCGAACACCAGCTCCCGGGGGGCGTCGATGACCCGCGAGATCACGATCTCGCGGTCGGCCGTCGCGGACTGCGCCGGCGTCTCTCGTCCCGTCGCGCTCATCAACTACTCCTTCCGGCTTGCCTGCTTACGCTGCTTGGTCTGGCTGAGCTGCTTCGCCTCCGTGACGTGCTGTGCCTGCTTGAGCTGGTTGGCCTCCTTGAGGTGCTGCACGTACGCGTCCAGCCGGTCGAAGCTCTCGTTCCAGAACTTCTCGAACCCGCCGGTCCACTCGTGGACCGGCCGCAGCCCGCGGGCGTCAAGGGAGTACAGGCGCTGCTTGCCCGCCCTGCGGTCCCGCACCAGCCCGACCTCCCGGAGCACCCGAAGATGCTTGGACGCCCCCGGCTGGGTCATCCCGAGCTCGCGGGCCAACTCGGTGACCGGCCGCTCACCCGACCGCAGGAGCACCAGGATCTCCCGGCGCTGCGGCTCGGCGATCGCGTTGAAGACGTCCGACGTCGTCGCTGCTCGTGCCACGGCAGCCATCATATACCCATATGAGCATGCGACGGCACCGAGTGGCCGGCCGGCACGGCTCGGCCTCCCTGACGCGCTGAATCCGTGGCACCGGCATGGACGCGCGGCCATGGCCGGCGAGTGGCGTCGGTCAAGGCGGTCGAGGTCACATCTGACTGCGTTGACCCTGAGCGGGTCGCCCCGACTCCGGTGTGAGGTGATGGGGTACGTCGTACCGCCCCCACCCGCTCAAGGATGTCTCGCCCGGACGATCTGGGCCACGCCATCCAAGGTCGTCGCGCCGGCGATCTATCGGCCTACGAAACCGGCCTCGTCACCCCGTGATTCACGTGGCCGCCGTCACGCACGTTCCTCTCGATCCGCCCTCGCAACCCTCAGGAAATGCCTCTCTTGACCGCGGCATCGGCGAGGGCGTCGACCGCCTCGCCGAGCCGGAGGCCCACAACATCCAGGCGCCGCAGCAACTCACGGCCGCGCAGCATCTCCGCGGTCACTTCACCGTCGAGGAGCCGCACCAGTTGGAGTTCGTACGTCCGGCGGATCTCGTTGCAGTGCTTTCTCGCGGCCACCACGTGCGGGCCGAGTTCGGTCGAGTCCGCCGCCGCGGCCAGAGCCTGCCCGAGGAGGTCCAGCCCGGCGACCACCTCGTCGATGACCGGCGCCAACCCCTCTTCGCGGACGCCGAACAGGTGAAGCTCCCGGACGAAGTCCCGCAAATTGTCCAGGACGTCGTCGATGGACCGGGATATGCGGAACATGTCCTCGCGGTCGAACGGTGTGACCAGCGAGGTGGCGAGGATCGCGACCAGCCGGGCCCGCGCGTCGTCGCCCCGGTGCTCGATCTCCCCCATTGCCTTCCTGGCCGCCTCCGGGTCAAGCGCAGCCGTCGCCGCCTGGCGAGCCGTCCTCGCGCCGGCCGATGCCGCGCTCACCTGCTCGCCGAGCAGTGACATCATGTCGACCCGACCACGACCGGACAGGTCGCGCAGGAGGCGGATGGGCTTCATATTCACATCCCTTCATTAATGACGAATCAGGAACGCGGCCGGCACGGCGACGAGCGCCACGACGAGCGGGAACGTCAGCAACCACGCGGTCAGGATGGCCACGGCATGTTGCCAGCGGACGCGGGCACCGCTGTGAGCGAGACCGCTGCCGATCAGCGCGCCCGTCAGGGACTGGGTCATGCTGGCGGGAGCGCCGACCAGGGCCGATCCGGTGACCGCCAAGCCGGCCGACAGCTGGGCGGTCACGGCATCGACGGGGGTGAGGGTGCGCACGGCCGCCCCGAGCCGGTCGCCGGTTCGCGCGGTCCCGATCAGCGTGCCGAGGAGGAACAGCCCACCGATGGCCAACAGCAGCCAGAGGGACGCGTCGGCCGGATCGAACGGTGACCCGGCTACGGCCTCGAGTGCGAAGACGCCAAGGATCTTCTGTCCATCGTTGGCTCCGTACGCGAACGCCAGCATGGCCAGGCCGACGCGATGGGCCCGCCGCGCCTGCTCGCCCAACGCCGTGCGCAGCGGTAGCCGGCGCCACAGGCGCGCGATGCCGATGGCGATGACCATTCCGATGAGCGGCGCCGCTGCCGCCAGGACGAGCACCGTGAGGACCCAGCCCCCCGATATCGGCAGGCCCCCGCCGATACCCACGCCGACGATGCCGCCGACGAGGGCGAGCGTGAGGCTGGTCGGCAGACCGCGCCACGACAGGAGCAGCACCACCACGAGGGACCCCACGACCGCGAGCTCGACCGCGGTGGCGGCCTCCGGCCCTCCGAATCCGACCAGCCGGTGCGACAGCGTGCGGGCGACCTCCGCGCCGAACACCGCGGGCACCAGCGCCACCGCCGCGGCGAGCACGAACGCGGCCGTGAGCGGTCGTACGGCGATCTTGAGCGAGGTGACGATGAGGGCACCTCCATCATTGATGCCGGAAAATACCGCGAACGTCGCCGCGGTGACGACACCTACGGTTTGCACGGTGCCACGTTACTCGCGCACCTGAGCCAACTCGGTTGGGCCAAACCCTCAGGTATCAACCTCCACAAATGTCGGCAAAGGGGTCGTAAACCCTGAGCTCGCACCCGCAGCAGCGTCTGCGGAGACTCGACGCTACGGGCGGCCGTCGCCGCGATCACCGGCTCCTTCGGCACCGGGCTGGGTCGCCTGACATCATCGCGGGCATGCGTCTCAAGGTCGCTCGCGCCGCCGCTCTGCTGACCGTGTCCGCGGTCCTCGCCGGCCTGACCGGCTGTGCCGCGTCCGATGCCGAGGTCGGCGTCCCGGCGGCGACCGCCAGCCCCGGGGAGATTGGGAACGCCGAGCCGGCCCCCACGCCGTCGGCCGACCTCGCTCAGCCGCCCGACTGCTCGATCTTTCCGGCCGACAACGTGTGGCATGCGGACATCTCGACGCTGCCGGTGCACGCCAGCTCGGCCGCCTGGGTTGAGAGCATCGGCGCCGACCGGCACCTTCATCCCGACTTCGGCTCCGGCCTGTGGGAGGGCGCACCGTTCGGCATTCCCATCACCCTGGTCTCCTCGGACCAGCCGGCGGTAGCGGTCTCGTTCGAGTACGCGGACGAGAGCGACCCGGGCCCCTACCCCATTCCGGCCGACGTCAGGATCGAGGGCGGGCCCGACGCCACCGGGGACCGGCACGTGATCCTGCTCGACAACGGGGCCTGCGTCGCGTACGAGCTCTATGCGGCCCGGCCGCGCGGCGACGGAACCTGGCGGGCCGGGTCCGGTGCGGTCTTCGACCTGCGATCCAACCAGCTACGCCCGGCCGGATGGACCTCGGCCGACGCGGCCGGGTTGCCGATCATCGCCGGCCTCGTCCGCTACGAGGAGGTCGCGGCGGGATACATCGACCATGCCATACGCTTCACTGCCCCCCGGACCCGGAACGACTACGTCTGGCCCGCGCGCCACGCGGCGTCACGCTCCTCCGATCCCGCGTTGCCGCCGATGGGTGCCCGCTTCCGGCTCAAGGCCAGTGTCGACACGTCCGGCTTCCCGCCCCAGGCCCGAGTGATCGCCGAAGCGTTGAAGCGGTACGGACTGATTCTCGCCGACAACGGATCGTCCTGGTACCTCACCGGCACCCAGGACGAGCGCTGGGACAACGACGATCTGCGCGCCTTGAAGTCATTGACAGGCAGCGACTTCGAGGCGGTGGACACGTCGTCGCTGATGGTCGATCCCGACTCCGGCCGTTACCGGACCGGCTGACCGGCCACGGCGCGCGGGGACCCGCGATGCTGACCCACCGCCGCCCCGGCTCCCAAGTGGACAGTCGAGTGTCGCGGGTCCCGGGCCACGCCGACCGGGCGCCTGAGCACAACCGGCCGGTACGGCCACCTCGGACGCGCGCGGCGTTGACCAGATATCATGCGGGCCACTATATTCAGCGCATGGTGAGGAACGAGCGGGCGCTATGTGCATGGACGGCGCCCCAGGCGCGGCACCCGAGGCTCGGGTCGTGATTCCGGCGGAGCGCCAGTACCGGCGCGTGCTGAAGCTGCTGCCCGCCGGCTACCGCCAACTCTGGGAGGAGGACATGGTGAGCGCTTACCTGGACAGCGTTACCGACGGGTCACGGCGACGACGGTGGGGCGAGTGGCTCGCGGTGGCATGGCTCGCGCTGCGCCTACGGCTCCGCGGTTCCCCGGCGACACCACGCGCTCAGCTCTGGTACCAGACCGTGCTCGGCATCGCCATGTTCACGACCCTCTACGAGAGTCTGGTAGCCACGGCCCGCGTGGCCGGCCTCGCTGGCATGATCACAACCGTCAAGGTCGATCTGCAGGGGGCCAACCACGTCGCCTATTGGTGGGAGGGCGGGTC
>JADGGF010000405.1 GCA_019690055.1 Micromonosporaceae bacterium | reverse complement strand
GTCCAGCACCCGGCCCGGAAACGCGGCGGCCAGGCCGGAGCTCACCGCCCGCAACGAGTGCACAACGTCCTCGCCGAGGTAGCAGACGGCCGGGTCGGTCGACATCTCGTCGCGAACGGCGGCGGCGATGGCCCTCTGGTGACGCAGGACGCTCATCGGGTCCCCCAGCGGGTGGCGGTCGTCAGGGTGGGCGTGGCGTAGACGAAGTCGAGGGCGGTCGGGGCGGCGGGAGTCTCCGCGCTCCGCGCAAAGGCCACCGCTTCCTCGATACGCGCCGTCACCGTCTCGTCGAGGGCCCGCAATCCGGCCTCGTCGACGATCCCCCGCTCGCGCAGCCGAGCCGCGGCGGTCGCGATGGGATCACGCGCTCGCCACTGCTCGATCTCCTCGTCCGTGCGGTAGGTCAGGCCGAGCATCTGCTCGCCCGTGTTGTGCCCGGCGTAGCGGTAGCACCGGCAGTCCAGGAACGTCGGTCCGGCGCCCGACCGCGCGTGCTCCACCGCCCAGACCGCGGCCTCGTAGACGGCCTCGACATCCATTCCGTCGACGGCGCGGCCGACGAGGCCGAAGCCCTCGGCCCGTTGCACCGGGGTCACCGCCGAGATTGCCGTCGCCGGGGTCGTGACGGCGTAGCCGTTGTTCTCGCAGCAGAAGACGACCGGCAACCGTCACGCCGCGGCGAGGTTGAACGTCTCCAGGAGCACCCCCTGGTTCAGGGCGCCGTCGCCGAAGAACGCCACCGCGACCCGGGGGCCCGACGGCCCGGGCACCCATGCCGCGCCCGCGGCGAACGGAGCGCCGGCGGCCACGATGCCGTTGGCTCCGTAGATCCCGAGCGACACGTCGGCGAGGTGCATCGATCCACCTCGACCCCGGTTGAGGCCGGACTCCCGGGCCATCAGCTCGGCGAACATCCGGTTGAGGTCGGCGCCGCGCGCGATCAGGTGACCGTGACCGCGATGGGTCGACGTCAGCACATCATCGGGGCCGAGGGCCGCGCACACGCCGGTCGCGACCGCCTCCTGTCCGATGTACTCGTGGGCCACGCCGGGAATTTCATTACGGTTGACCAGCGTGACGACGGTCTCCTCGAACTGGCGGATCAACCGCATCGTCACGTACGCCTGGCGCAGGTGCTCGTTGTCCATGGGCTACTCCCGGTCTCGGGCCTACTCCGGTCTGGTGACCTACTCCCGGTCCGGCACGCGCGGGCCGGTTCAGCCCGGTTGCTGCCGCTTGCGCAGTTCGTCGATGAGGATTGGCGCGGCGACCGTCGCGCAGTGGATGCCGATCACGCTGGCGATCTCCAGGACCTCCATGACCTCGCCCACGGTGGCGCCGTAGTTCAGCGCGTTGACGATGTGCTGCTTGAGACCGGGCACGTACATGTGCGTGGCCGACGCATCGAAGGCCGTATAGATGAGTTCCTTGACCTTCGGCTCCAGCGGACCGGACTCCCAGGGCACGGCGGAGAACGCGGTGTACGCCTCGAACAGGTCGGGGTCGAGCTGCAGCAGCCCGTCCCAGAACGGATTCCAGTAACCGCGCTTGTTCGTAAAGTCGTCCTTGATCCGCTGGCGACGCTCGTCCAGCGTGGCGTCGATGGTCAGACCGACCTCGGCCATGGCCTCCTGCAGCACCGGAACCCCGACGGTGCAGGCGTGGATGCCGAGCGTGCTCGTGAGCTCGATGACCTCCATGAGCTCGGCCGCGGTCGCCCCCAGGTCCAGCGCGGCCCGGATGTGCTGGCGGATCCCGGGCTCGTACAGGTGCGTCGCGGCGGAGTTGACCGCGATGTAGATGAATTCCTTGACCTTAGGAGCCAGGTGGCCGTTCTCGCGCCAGGGCACGGCGGAGAAGTCCAGATAGGTCTTGAGGAACCGGGCGTCGAGCTCGAGGATCGCGTCCCAGGCCGGGCCCCACGTCCCGCGAACCCGGATGAACTCATCCTTGATCTGCTGCTGCTCGGGTGACAGTGTCATGGGCCCTCTCAGTCTTTGCTCGAGGTGGAATTGCTCGCAGATTCCGCTCCGGCGAGCTGCGCGGAATGACGCAGCCAGCGGACGATCTCGGTGTGGTCCGCGCCGGGATCCAGCGCCTCGGCGGCGTCGCTCCACAGCTCCACAGCTCGGCGGCTGAGTTCGTGCGGCGCCTCGACCGACCGCGCGACGTCGAGCGCGGTCCGCATGTCCTTGAGCATGAGGCGCAGTCCGAACCCCGAGTCGTACGTGCCGGGCAGGATGTAGTTGGGCCACTTGTTCTCGGTGGAGCCGCTCCGGCCGCTCGAGGTGTTGATGATGTCGAGGACCGTCGCCGGATCGAGCCCGAACCGGCGGGCCGCCTCCATCGCCTCGGAGGTGACGAGCAGGTGGGTGGCGGACAACAGGTTGTTCAGTGCCTTGACGGCGTGGCCGGCCCCCACGGGGCCGCAGTGCAGGACGCGCGACCCCAGCACCGACAGCAGCGGCTGCACACGGGCGAAGCCGTCGGGCTCCCCGCCGACCATCACCGTCAGGGTTCCCGCCACGGCGCCCGACACACCCCCGGACACCGGCGCATCGATGAAGGTGACCCCAACGTCGGCCGCCTTCGTCGCCAGCGTCCGGGTCTGCCGGGGATCGGAGGAGCCCATGTCCAGCAGAACCGACCCGGGCGTCATGGCGGCGAGCAGGCCACCGTCCACGACCACGTCGGTCACGACGCCGGAGTCGGGCAGCATGAGGATGACGGCCGCCGCCCCGTCCGCTGTTCGCGCGATCGACTCCATCGGCGAGAAGCCGCCGCGCTGACGCAGCGCATCGACGGCGCTCTCCGAGCTGTCGTAGCCCTGGACGAGGTAGCCCGCTTCCGTCAGGCGCTCGACCATGGGCCGGCCCATCCGGCCGAGCCCGATGAACCCGGCCGTCGTGCCTGGGACCAGGCCATCAGTCATCGAGCGCCCCGATCTCCTTGAGGACGCGCTCGGCCACCCGGAACGATTCCAAGGCGGCCGGCGCTCCGCAGTAGGCGGCCGTCTGCAGGAGGGTGCCCTTGATCTCCTCGATCGTGCAGCCGTTCGCCACGGCACCGCGGACGTGAACGGCGAACTCGTGCATGCGATTCAAGGCAGTCAGTATCGCCAGATTCAACAAGCTGCGCGTCCGGCGGTCGAGGTCGTCGCGGGTCCAGATGTCGCCCCAGCACATCTCGGTGACGAACGTCTGCACCGTCTCCGCGAACGAGCCGACGTTCAAGGACCGGTCGACATGCTCGGCCCCGAGTACCTCCTTGCGGACCTGAAGGCCAGCGGCGTACCTGTCGCTGGTCCTGTCAACGGCCATGGCCGGCTCCCTCCACCGCTTCCGGTTGGTACTCCGTGTCCGTGACGGGAACTCCCCACGTGGTGATGCCCAATGAGATGGCGGTGTGGATCAGGCAACTGTCGGGTGCAGCGCCGTGCCAGTGCCGTTGGCCCGGAGGGGTCCAGATGACGTCGCCGGCCGTGACGACCTGGGGCCGCTCACCCTCGGCACACAGGAAGCCGCGCCCGGCGGTGACGATGATCAACTGACCGTTCTCGTGGCTGTGCCAGTAGGTCCGGGAGCCAGGCGTGAAGACGACATCGCTGACCGTAACTCCGTCGGTCGTCGGGACGACGGCGGTCAGCAGCACGTCCCCGGTGAACGTGTCCCGACGTTCGACGCGCAGATCACGCTCGCTCGCTCGAAAGATCTTCATTGCTCGGCCTTTCGCGTTGGCTCCTCGGAGGAGTGAAGTCGGACGCCGCCCGAGATGTCGCCCAGGGCGTCGACGACCCGGTTACTGATCATGTCTTCATAGCCCAGATGGTTGGCGAGCCCGAACGTCGCCAGCGGCCCGGACGCGTTCAGGCTCGGCACGCCGATCCGGCCGAGATAGTTGACGTACAGCGTGATGTCCTTGGTCATGAGCCGGCCGCTCAGACCGCCCTCCAGGTAGTCACCGTGGATGATGCGCGGGAACCGGTTGAGGGTGGCGAAGTTGATCCCACTGCTGGCGTTGAACACCTCGAGGGCCACGTCGAGGTCGAGACCGGCCTTCCGCGCGGCCACCATCACCTCAGCCGTCGCCGACAGGCTCACGGCGTTGAGGAAGTTGTTGAGGATCTTCGTAATGTGCCCGCTGCCGCTCGGGCCCATGTAGTGCACCGCGGTCGCGAACGCCGCGAAGACCGGCGCCAGTGCGTCCACAGTGGCGCGATCCCCACCGGCCATGATGGTGAGCGTGCCCTTCTCCGCGGCCGCGGCACCGCCGGAGACCCCGGCGTCGACGTACTGGGCGCCCCGGGGCCGGAGCCGATCGGCAATGGTGCGGGTGGAGTCCGGCTCGGCGGTCGACAGATCGACGATGATCTGACCCTCCCGCGCGTGGGGGGGGGGGGCGGGCGGCGCCCCCCCCCCCCCCCCCCCCCCCCCCCAGGGGGTGGGGGTTT
>JADGGF010000404.1 GCA_019690055.1 Micromonosporaceae bacterium | reverse complement strand
CTCGACACCGGGCTCGAAGCCGGAACCAAGGCAGAAACCCAGGTCGGAAACCGAATCCCCGACGCCCAGCGCCGAGGACGACCCCATCCCCTTCTAGCCGGGTGGCCCCCTTCTGATGGGCCATCCCCGTCTGCTTCCAGGGCCATCTGACTCCAGGGCCATCTGACTCCAGGGCCATCTGGCTCCAGAGCTACCTTCCGGATCGAGGACGGCGTCCCTCAACCGGCGCCTGAATCAACACGAGCGAGACCGGTCACAGGTCTTCGAGGAAGACGCGCTCGGCGGCGGCCCGGGCCCGCCGGGCGGTACGCAGATGTTCGTCGAGGAACTCGCCTGGCTCGATCGACGGCGGGCGGTGCAGGGCCCGGGCGACCCCGGCCAGTTCGGTACCCTGCCGGGGAAGTTGGTCGCTGGCCCGGCCGCGCACCAGCATGAGGGCGTTGCGCACCGCGGAGGCCATGACCCACCCCCGGGACAGGAACACGGCGTCCATGGTGGAGACCAGCCCGGCATCGCGGGCCGCCGCGAGCGCGTCCAGCGTGCGGGTCGTGCGCAGCCCTTCGATGCGGTGCCCGTGGCGGAGCTGCAACAACTGGACCGCCCACTCGACGTCGGCGAGCCCACCGCGACCGAGCTTGGCGTGGGTGGCCGGGTCGGCCCCGCGCGGCAGGCGTTCGGTGTCCACCCGCGCCTTGATGCGCCGGATCTCGGTGACCTGCTCGGCGGTGAGCCCGCCCGCGGGGTACCGCACCCGGTCGGCCAGGGCGAGGAAACGGTCGGCCAGCGCGCGGTCGCCCGCGACGTAGCGGGCCCGCAGCAACGCCTGCGCCTCCCAGATCTTCGACCACGAGGCGTAGTACCGCTCGTACGCCGCCAGGCTGCGGACCAACGGTCCCTGCCGGCCCTCGGGGCGCAGATCGGCGTCGATGCCCAGCGGAGGTTCCGGGGCGGGCGTGGCGAGCAGCCGGCGCAGCTCCTCCGCCAGCGCGTGGGCCAGCGCGCTGGCCGCGTCCTCGGCCATGCCCGGCGGCGGGTCGTAGACGAAGAGCACGTCCGCATCGGAGGAGTAGCTCATCTCCGCCCCACCGAGGCGGCCCATGCCGATGATCGTGAACGGCAGCTCGTGCGCCCGAACCCGCCCGGTGGCGGCTCGCAACGCGGCGCCCAGGGTCGCGTCGGTGAGGTCGGCCAGCGCCTGCCCGACCCGCACCACCGACTCCGACGTGTCCGCCGAGTCGGCCAGCAGCCCCAGCAGGTCGGCGCAGGCGATGCGGAACAGCTCCCGCCGCCGCAACGCCCGGACGGTCTGCACCGCCACCCCCGCGCCGCCGCGCCACCCCTGCTTGCCCATGTACCCGTGCCGGTCCACCGCCGCGGTCATACCCTCCACAAGGGACTCCAGCGACCGGGGTACCAGCTCCGCGTCGTCGGCCAGCAGGCGCAGCGCCTCCGGGTCGTGCACGAGCAGGTCGGCGACGTAGCGGGACAGGCCGAGCAACCGGGCCAGGCGCAGCGCCACCGCGCCCTCGTCGCGCAGCAGGCGCAGGAACCACGGGGTGCCGCGCAGCGCGTCGGAGACCTGGCGGTAGGCGAGCAGCCCGCGGTCCGGCTCCGGGGCGTCGGCGAGCTCGTTGAGCAGCACCGGCAGCAGGGTGTGCTGAATCGACGCGTACCGGGAAACTCCGCCGATGAGCGCCTCGAGGTGACGCAGGGCGCTGGCCGGGTCGGCGAAACCCAGGATCTCCAGTCGGCTGCTCGCCGCCTCCGGGGTCAGCCGCAGCCCGTCGCTCGGCACCCGGGCCACCGCCTCGACCAGCGGCCGGTAGACGAGCTTGGTGTGCAGGCGGCGCACCTCCTGGGCGTGGGTGAGCCAGGCGGCCTGGAACGCTTCGACCGCGTCCCGGCGCGGATCCCCCCGGAAGCCCAGCGCGTGCGCGAGCCAGCGCAGGGCTTCGGCCCCCTCCGGCGTCCGTCCATCCGGGACGGTGTGGGTGCGGCGCATCCGCTGCAGCTGCAGCCGGTGCTCCACGGTGCGCAGGAACCGGTACGCCTCGCCCAGGGCGGTGCCGTCGGCCCGCCCCACGTAGCCGTGGGCTGTGAGCGCCGCCAGCGCCTCCAGCGTGGACCCGGAGCGGATCCGCTCGTCGCCGCGCCCGTGGACGAGCTGCAGCAGCTGTACCGCGAACTCGATGTCGCGCAGCCCGCCCGGCCCCAGCTTGACCTCCCGGTCACGCTCCTCGGGCCGAACGTTGTCGATGATCCGCCGGCGCATGGCCCGCACGTCCTGCACCGCCTCCGGGCGCTCCGCCGCCTGCCACACCAGCGGTGAGACCATGGCGAGCCACCGGGCGCCGAGATCGAGGTCCCCGGCCGCCGGTCGGGCCTTGAGCAGCGCCTGGAACTCCCAGGTGCGCGCCCAGCGTCGGTAGTACGCCTCGTGCGCGGCCAGCGTCCGGACCAGCGGCCCCTGGCTGCCCTCGGGGCGGAGGTTGGCGTCCACCGGCCACGCCGCCTGGCCGCAGATCCGCATCATGTCGGCCGCGACCACCTGCGCGTCGACGAGGTCCACATCGGACTCGCAGACGAAGATGACATCGACGTCGCTCACGTAGTTGAGCTCCTGGCCACCGCACTTGCCCATGGCGATGACCGCGAGCCGCGGGTTGGTCCCACGTTCCGCCATGGCCAGGCGCAGCCCGGCGGCCAGCGTGGCGTCGGCCAGCGCTGACAGGTTCCGCATCGTGGTGTCCACATCGGACAGCCCGGTCAGGTCGGCCGCGGCCAGGCGCAGCAGGGCATTCCGGTGGGCCGTCCGCAGTGCCGCGGGCGAGTCAACCACCTGCGCGCCGAACGGGGCGACCGGGTCGAAGGCGAGGTCCCGCACCGCGGTCCAGCGCGACGGCTGGGCCACCAGCTCGTCGCCGAGGGTGATCGAGGCCCCGAGCACCGCCGCCAGCGCCGACCGGACCACGCGATCGACCCGCATCGTCGCCAGCGGACCCTCCACCGAGCAGCGGCGCGCGGCCTCCTCGAGGCGGTGCAGCTGCCGCAGGGCCAGGGCCGGGTCGGCCGCCTCACCCAGGGCGGTCAGCAGCTCGCCCGCGGCCTCGTCGACCGGGGCCGCCTCGGTCTCGTCCCACAGCCCAAGACCGTCGGGCACCGGGCCGAGCAGCGCCGCCGCGGCAGCCACGTCGGTGAACCCGTACCGGGCCAGCCGGAGGTGGTGCCCCGCCGATCGCGTCATGCCGTCACGAGTCCAGCAGCGGCAACCGGCGGCCCGGCTGCACCGACGGCGGCGGGGTCAGCGACCCGGTCGCCAGAGCCGCGAACCGGATAGCAAACGGGTGCCACACCTCGAACAGGTCGTCCTGCAGGTGCGCCGCCTGGTCGACCACCAGCTCACGGTCGACACCCGCCTGCTCCGGCAGGGGATCGTCGGTGGACGCGGCCCACCCAGCCAGCGTGGGCAGGTCGACCTCGGGGTGGAACTGCACGCCCCAGGCCACGCTCCCGAGGCGGAACGCCTGCACCGGGCAGGCGGTGGAGGTGGCCAGCAGCACGGCACCCAGGGGCAGCTCGGTGATCTCGTCGCCGTGCCATTGGATCACGTCGGGCAGCATCGGCAGCGGGCCGAACAGCGGGTCCGACTCGGCCGCGTCCCGCTTGGCGACGAGCGCGGGACCGATCTCCGGCCCGGACGCCGCGGGCGCGACGGTGCCGTTGTGGGCCTGGGCGAGCAGCTGCGCCCCGAGACAGATGCCGAGCGTCGGCACCCGCTCGCGCACGGCGTGGCGCAACAACGACTCCAGGGTCGGAAACCACGCCGACCCGGGAGTGCCGTCCGGGGCCGGGTACGCGGACTGGTGGCCGCCGAGCACGACCAGGGCGGAATGGTCCGCTAGGGCCTCCGGCAGATCCTCGCCCGCGTGGGGCCGCACCACGTCCAGCGCGAGCCCGCCGTCGGTGAGCCACTCACCGAAATGGCCCAGCCCCGCCGTCGGGTCGTTTTCCACCACCAGGCAACGCACGCTCACGCGGCCAGGCTACTGGATCGGCCGTCGAGGCAGCGGCGCCGAACCCCGCCGCCCCGGCCGGTGGCAGGTCGTCAGGTGCGCGTACGGGTGGCCGACCACCGGCCGGTCGAGTTGCCGCACTCGGACTCGTACGTCCCCTCGATCGTGTCGTCATCGACAATCGTTCCGGTGTACTCGATCGTCGTGTCGCCCTCCACCGCACCGAAGCTGAGGCTCTTGCCGACGACCTGCCCGGTCACGTTGCCGGCCCGCAGGCAGTCCGAGCCGGTGACGGTCAGCGCGCCGAAGAGCTTGGTGCCCTGCTGAGCCCAGACGAGGGTGAAGGTCCCGATGGCCGGGTTCGGCGGCGAGTTCACCCAGGTGCCCTCCCAGGTGCCGCTCAGCGGGCCGAGCGGGGTGGCCTCCTCGGTGGGTGTGGGGG
>JADGGF010000011.1 GCA_019690055.1 Micromonosporaceae bacterium | reverse complement strand
GGCCCACGGTGGGGTGGCCCGGGCGTCGAGGCATCGATAGCGTTTCGGCATGACCGAGGCCGTCGACCTGACCGTCACCGTCGAACCTCTCGGCCCGGAGCCACCATCCCGGGCCCGGCCGACCCGATCGCGGCGCCGTCGACTCTGGCTCATCGCCCTCGTCGCCGCGGCCGCGCTGGTGGCCTCCGGCGGCGCCGTCAGCGTCGCGGCCTGGTACAGCATCACGCTCCCCCCGCCGTCACCGCTGCCGGAGTCGACCACCCTGTACTTCGCCGACGGCACACTGTTGGGCCAGGTGGGCAGCGTCCAGCGGACGGTCGTGCCGTACAAGGAGATCCTGCCGACCATCATCGATGTGGCCGTCGCGGCCGAGGACCCTGATTTCTGGTCCAGCGCGGGCGGCCCGATCACCCGCGCCGTTATCCGTCACACCATGGATCTGGTCGACACCGGCGCCAACAGCCGGATCCGGATCTGGGCCCTTGCCCGCAAGCTCGAGGCACGGCACGGCAAGGAGTACGTCCTGGAGCAGTACCTCAACGCCGTACCGTTCGGCCGCATGACGTACGGCATCGAGGCGGCCGCGTGGGCGTACTTCGGCAAGAGCGCGCGCACCACGGCGCCCCTGGACGAGCAGCTGACCACGGCGGAGGCGATGGTGTTGCTGGCGATGGTGCGCCAGCCCTACCCGGACCCGACCAATCCCAGTGAATTCCCTGGTTTCGATCCCTTGACCGGGGCCGCGGCCGGGGAGAACTCCTGGCACCGCTGGAACGAGATCCGCGACCACCTGGCCGAGTTGGCGCGCTCCGGCCGGGCGCTGGCGATCACCGAGGCCGAGGTGGCCACGCTGAGCTACCCCGCGCCCCAGCCGAGGGAACCGTTGAACGCCTTCGACGGACCGTTCGGGATGGCGGTGCGTCAGGCCCTCTCCGAACTCGCCCACACCCCGGGCTCGCCGTTCGAGGGACGGAGCGTCGACGCGATCCGCGACGGCGGCTTCTCGATCACGGTCACCATCGATTACCGGATCCAGAAGATCCTCGACGTGGCCGCGGGCGGCCTGGCGGACGGGTCCCCGATGCACCGCCAGCCGGAGAACCTCCAAGCGGCCGCCGTGGTCGTCGAGCCCGGCACCGGGCGAGTGCTCGCCTACCACGGCGGTCCCGATCCGCTCGGGACGGACTACGCCGGGGTCTACTACGACCGCAACGGACAGCTGAGCGGATCGGGGGCGCACCCGCCGGGTGGGTCGTTCCTGGTCTACCCGGTTGTGGCCGCCCTACGGGCCGGCCATTCCCTGGACTCCACCTGGCAGTGGACGCCGCACGAGCAGGTCGGACGGCCTGCGGGGTCCCCGGTCCGAAACACGGGCACCTGCCCGACCAGCCGGGACGGTCGGACCTGCACGCTGCGCGACTCGCTGCGGTACTCGCTCACCGTGCCGTTTTACGACGTGACCGTGGACGTCGGCGTACCCGCGGTCCTCACCGCGGCCCGCGACCTGGGGATCACCGCACTGTGGACCGACGAGCGGGTCCGCGTCGACCTCACGACGACCGACCTGTCAGCGGCCAACCTGCCGTTCGGATTCGAGGTCGGCATCGGTCAATACCCGGTCACCGTCGTCGACCAGGCGGCCGCGATGGCCGCCCTCGCCGTCGGTGGGGTGCGGGCGCCCGCCCACTTCGTCCGCGAGGTGCGCAAGGGGGACGAACTCCTCTACGCCGAACAGGTGCCGACGGGGAAGACCGTGCTTCCCCCCGAGCAGGTGACCGAATTGACCGACGCCCTGACCGCGCTCACCGGCGTGGCCGGGCTCGCCGTGATGACCGGAGCCTGGGAGTACGCTGGCGGCCCGGGCAACTCCGATGCGTGGAGCGTCGGCTTCACCCCCGAGCTGGCGATCGCGGTCTGGGTCGGCAACCGGGGTGACCCGCAACCGCTGACCGACAAGGAGGGCGTGCCGATCATCGGCCCCGGCCTGCCCACCGAGATCCTGCGCGGCGTGGTCAGCGAGGCCCGCAGTCTGCTCGGGCAGCGCGCGTAGCCACGCACGCCATCGCCGTCAGCGAGCGGCGGCCCCGGTCCCGCCTGTGCACAGCTGGCGGATGAGGTCCCGGTATCTGTCCTTTGTGGGCAGTTCCGGTCGATGCGGCCCGCCCCACCGGGAACCTACTCTTCCGACACGGAGACCGTGACGCCGCCCGAGAACAGGGAGTCATGCAGCTCGATGGTCGAGATCGTCGCCTCGACCGGGATGTCGAAGACGAGCTTGACCGTGATGCTGTCCCCCGGCTCGATGATCCAGAGATCGGGATGGCCGTGGTTGGCCACGAAGTTCGCATCGAAGGCGCTGGTCACCCGTGCATCGTCAGCCGTGTAGGCGTACTGCCCCCGGCCCGGGAAGACCACCTGCTTGTCGTGAATGTTCGTCACGTTGACGTCGACGACGCAGAACTGCCCGTCGGCCTCCTGGGTGAACAGGGACCACTCGAGCTTCTCCGCCCCACAGGAGAGATCGAGCACCACGAACTCGAGCTTGCCGTCCCGGACCGGGTCACCCACGCCGGGGGTCGGTGGTGGCGGCGGCGTCGTAGGCGACGGCGGGGCGGACGAGGGCGAGGGTGACTCCGACGGTGAGGCCGGGGGCGACGCGCTGTCGATGCCGACCAGGCCGCGCAGGGCGGGGCTGAGGAGCAGCAGCAGCGTGGCGGCGCCGGCGACGAGCGCCACCAGCACGCCGAGGGTGAACAGGCAGCCACGGCGCCGCCGCGGCCGCTCGACGTAGATCACCTGCGGCGGGGGCGCGAAATGCGGCGGCACCACCGGCTGCTCGGCGGTCGACCACGGGTCGACCGGCGGACGGGGTGTGGCCCGACCCACCCAGACGGCCGGAGTGTCGTCGCGGGACCCCGTCTCCATTGGAATGTCCTCAATGGACTGTGACGACCGCGCCACCGCCCGATGCGGCCTCGTTGACGTCGATCCCCATCTGTTCGGCGAGCTTCATCGCCTCTTCGATGAGGGTCTCCACGATCTGCGACTCGGGCACGGTCCGGGTCACCTCGCCGCGGACGAAGATCTGGCCCTTGCCGTTGCCCGAGGCCACGCCGATGTCGGCCTCGCGCGCCTCGCCCGGACCGTTGACCACGCAGCCCATCACGGCCACCCGCAGCGGCGCCGGGAAGCCCTCCAGCGCGGCGGTGACCTCATTGGCGAGCCGGTACACGTCGACCTGGGCCCGCCCGCAGGACGGACACGAGACGATCTCCAGCCCCCGCTCCTTGAGCCCGAGCGAGGCGAGGATCGCCGTGCCGACCTTCACCTCCTCCACCGGCGGCGCGGACAGCGAGACCCGGATGGTGTCGCCGATCCCCTCAGCGAGCAGGGCGCCGAACGCCACCGCCGACTTGATCGTGCCCTGGAACGCCGGCCCCGCCTCGGTCACCCCGAGGTGCAGCGGGTAGTCACACTGCTGCGCCAGCAGCCGGTACGCCCGGATCATCACCACCGGGTCGTGGTGCTTCACCGAGATCTTGATGTCGCGGAAGCCGTGCTCCTCGAAGAGCGAGCACTCCCACAACGCCGACTCGACCAGGGCCTCGGCAGTGGCCTTGCCGTACTTCTCCAGCAGCCGTGGGTCGAGCGAGCCGGCGTTCACGCCGATCCGGATCGGTACGCCCGCGTCCTGGGCCGCCCGCGCGATCTCGCCCACCTTGTCGTCGAACTTCTTGATGTTGCCCGGGTTCACCCGCACGGCCGCGCAGCCGGCGTCGATGGCGGCGAAGACGTACTTGGGCTGGAAGTGGATGTCGGCGATCACCGGGATCGGCGACTTGCGGGCGATCGCCGGCAGCGCCGCCACGTCGTCCTGCGACGGCACCGCCACCCGGACGATCTGGCAGCCCGCCGCGGTGAGCTCGGCGATCTGCTGCAGGGTGGCGTTCACGTCGGCCGTCAGCGTCGTCGTCATCGACTGGACGCTGATCGGGGCTCCGCCACCGACCGGCACCGAGCCGACCATGACCTGCCGGCTCACCCGGCGCGGCGCGAGCGGGGGCGGCGGAGCGGCCGGCATGCCGAGGTTGACGGGTCGCTGCGGGGAGGGCACCGACGGGCCCGACGGCCCGGAATTCGTCGCGGCGGTCACGTGCGATCACCTACACCGGTCACGGGAACAGGGAGATGGGGTTGACGATGTCGGCGGCCACCGTCAGCAGCGTGAACCCGCCGAAGAGCAGGATCACCGCGTACGTGACGGGCATGAGCTTCATGTAGTCGACCCGGCCCGGGTCGGCCCGACCCAACCGGGCGTACAGCCACGACCGGGCCTTCTCGAACCAGGCGATCGCGATGTGCCCGCCGTCGAGCGGCAGCAGCGGCACCAGGTTGAAGATGCCGACGAAGAAGTTCAGCAGGGCGAGCAGCATGAGGAAGAACGGGAACTCGCCAGCGGCGAACGCCTCCCCGCCGATGATGCTCGCGCCGATGACGCTGATCGGCGTCTCCGGGTCACGGGGCTCACCGGTCAGCGCCGCCCACAGCTTCGGCACTTTCTGCGGGAACTTGGCCAGCGCGGCGAACGTGCCGCTGAACATGGCCGCCGTCTGCTCTCCGGTGAGCGCGAAGGCCCGGCCCGGTCCGTACACCCCGGTCGGGGTGCGGGGGGAGATCCCAAGCACGCCGACCGGCTCCAGGTCGGCCTCGGTGATGCTGGAGGCCGGCCGGTCGCTGTTGAGTACCTCCTGCTTGAGGCGCAGCACGGTCGGCAACGTGCCGGTGCGGGTGAAGGTCTCCTCCCCGCGCCGGACGGTGACCGACACAGGCTGGCCGCCCGCGGCACGGACGCGGCCCGTCAACGCCTCCCAGCCGTCGACCGGCTGGCCGTTGAACGCCACGATCACGTCGCCCGGACGCAGGCCCATGGTCCAGGCCACGCTCGCCGGATCGGTGGCCGGGTCGCACCGCTTGAGACTGCCCGTGGCCGGGTCGTACTCCACGGTCGACTCGATGCACTCCGCGACGGTCTCGATGGTGACCGGCCCGCTCTCCAGCCGCTCGGGCTGCGGCAGCGCCACGAACGCGAAGGTGAACCAGAGGATCACCAGGCCGAGCGCGAAGTGCGTCAGTGACCCGGAGGCCAGCACGATCGTGCGCTTCCATACGGGGTAGCGCCACATCGCCCGGTGCTCGTCGCCCGGCTCGACGTCGTCGTCCTGGGGCGTCATCCCGACGATCTTGACGAAGGCGCCGGCCGGGATCGCCTTGACGCCGTACTCCACGCCGCGCCGGCGAAACGCGAACAGCGTCGGCCCGAACCCGATGAAGAACCGGGTCACCTTCATGCCGAAGGCGCGCGCCGACCAGAAGTGACCCGCCTCGTGCAACGCGAGGGAGATCAGAATCCCCAGCGCGAAGACGACGATGCCCAGAATCTCCATCAGGCTCCCTCGGCAAACCCTCGCGGTCGTGCGTCGGCCTGACCGCGTGCGGCGGTCCCGATCAGTTCCCGAGCCCGGGTGCGGGCCCATTGCTCGGCAGCGAGCACGTCATCGACCGTACCTGGTTCGGGGAAATCGGGCGCCTCGTCCAACACGCGCGCCACGGTATCGACGATGCCGAGGAACGGCAGGACCCCCGCAGTGAACCCCGCCACACACTCCTCATTGGCCGCGTTGTAGATCGCCGGCCGGCAGCGCCCGGCCCGGCCGGCGGCCTTGGCCAGCGCCACCGCCGGGAACGCCTTCTCGTCGAGCGGGTGCAGCTCCCAGACGTGGGAGCGCCGCCAGTCCACCGCCGGCGCGGCGTCGGGCACCCGGTCGGGCCAGCCCAGCGCCAGCGAGATCGGCAGGCGCATGTCCGGCGGGCTGGCCTGCAGGATCGTCGACCCGTCGGTGAACTCGACCATGGAGTGGATCACCGAGGTCGGGTGGATCATCACCTCGATGTCGTCGTACGGCACCCCGAGCAGCTCGTGCGCCTCGATCACCTCGAGCCCCTTGTTCACCAGGGTGGCCGAGTTGATCGTGACGACGGGGCCCATGGACCAGGTCGGGTGGGCCAACGCCTGCTCCGGGGTCACGTCGGCCAGCGACTCGCGCGAGCGCCCCCGGAACGGCCCGCCGCTGGCGGTGAGGATGAGCCGGCGGATCTCCCCGGCCCGGCCGGCCCGCAGGCACTGCGCCAGCGCGCTGTGCTCCGAGTCGACCGGGACGATCTGCCCCGGCCGGGCCACCGACCGGACGAGCGGCCCGCCCGCGACGAGCGACTCCTTGTTCGCCAGCGCCAGGGTCCGCCCGGCCCGCAGCGCCGCCAGCGTCGGGTGCAGGCCCAGCGACCCGACCACGCCGTTGAGCACCACGTCGCACGGCCACTGGGCCAGCTCCGTCATCGCCTCGGGACCGGCGACGATCTTGGGGAGCTTGAAGTCGCCGGTCGCGTAGCCCCGTTTGGTCGCCTCGGCGTAGAAGGCGAGCTGCAGGTCCTGCACGGCCGACGCCTTGGCGACGCCGACCACCTCCACGCCCAGCTCGAGCGCCTGCGCCGCTAGCAGGGCGACGTTGCTGCCCTGCCCGCCGATGCCGACGACGCGGAACCGATCGGGGTTGCGGCGCACGATGTCGACCGCCTGCGTCCCGATCGACCCGGTCGAGCCGAGCAGCACGATGTCGCGCCGGCGGGGTATCTCGCCACGGCTGAGTGCCGTGCCCTCGCCGTCGTCCCCTACCGTTGGTGAGCCGCCTACCAGGGGCGAGCCCGACCTGCTCGGCGTTTCCGGCCGCTCCACGGCCTGATTCTCACCGATCACCCCCGACCGGCGCCGCCCGGAGGGCCTCACTCTCTTTGATCCCGATACGTCGATGCACTCGGGCGATCGGGCCGGGCGCCCACCAGTTCCACCGGCCGAGCAGCCGCATCGTCGCCGGCACGAGCAGCGTACGGACCAGCGCCGCGTCCACCGCGACCGCGACCACCGTCCCCACACCGAGCACCTTCATCGATTGGGTGTCGCCGGACGCGAAGCCCGCCACGACCACGATGAGCAGCAACGCCGCCGCGGTGATGATGCCGCCGGTGCGCTGCAGGCCGGCCGCGACCGCCCCGGTGTTGTCGCCGGTGTGCAGGTACTCCTCCCGCACCCGGGAGAGCAGGAAGATCTCGTAGTCGGTCGACAGGCCGAAGAGGACGGCGAGCAGCAGCACCAGGTTGGTCGGCTCCAGCGCGCCGAGCGGGGTGAAGGCGAGCGCGTCGGCGAGATGGCCGTCCTGGAACACCCAGACGATCACGCCGAACGACGCGCCGATCGAGATGATGTTCATGAGGATCGCCTTGACCGGCAGCACGACCGAGCCGAAGGCGAGCAGGAGCAGCAGGAACGTGACCGCGAAGACGTACAGGGCCATCCAGGGCAGCCGGGAGGCGAGGCTGGTGACCTGGTCGATGTTGCCCGCGGTCCGCCCACCGACGAGCACCTCGGCACCGGCGGGGGCGGGGAGATCCCGCACCTGCCGGACCACGTCCTTGGCCGCGTCCGAGGTGACGCCGCCCTCGTAGAGCACCGCCACCACCGAGACGCTCCCCGCGGTCTGCTGCACCGCGGCGCCGGTGACCCCCGGCAGGGCAGCCGCCCGCGCCGCAAACTGCTGCGCCTGCGCCGGCGTCGCCCCGTCGACGACCGCGAGCACCGGCGAGATCCCCCCGCCGGGGAAATCGGCCGCGAGCCGCTCCGCCACCACCCGGCTGGGCGTCGACTCGGGCAGCACGCGCTCGTCGAATCCGCCGAACTCGGCCCGCAGGAACGGCACCCCGAGGCCGAGCAGCACAGCCGCGGTCACCACCAGGTAGACGACCGGCCGGCGCATGACGCTGCGGGCCAGCCGCTCCCAGGCGCCCCGCCGGCCGGGCTCCCCGTCGCCGGCCGGCCGCGGGCGGCGACCGATCCGCAGGGCTCCGATTCTCAGGGCGTTGATCCGGGGCCCGAGCACAGCGAGCAGGGCCGGCAGCGAGGTGAGCGCGGCGAGCATCGCGACCAGCACCGCCGCCATGCCGCCGTACGCCACCGACTTGAGGAAGCCCATCGGGAACAGCAGCAGGCTGGAGAGCGCGAGCGCCACGGTGAGCCCGGAGACCGCGACCGTACGGCCGGCGGTGCGCAGCGTCCGCTCCACCGCGGCCGCCGTGGAGTGACCGGCCGCCAACTCTTCCCGGAACCGGCTCACGATGAACAGGGCGTAGTCGATCGCCATGCCCACCCCGAGCAGCGTGATCACGTTGGCCGCGAAGACCGAGACCTCGGTGAGGCTGGCCACGATCCGGGTCACCACGAAGCCACCGAGGATCGCGACGCCGCCGACGAGCAGCGGGGTCGCCGCCGCGACCAACCCCCGGAAGATCACCAGCAGGAGAACCAGCAGCACCGGGGCGGAGATCACCTCGGCCCGCACGATGTCCGCCTCGACCTGCTCATTGGCGTCGCGCAGGAACGCGTAGATCCCGCCGATCTCGGTGTCGACGTCCCCGCCCGCGATGAGCAGCGGCTCGATCGCGCGCAGGTCGGCCAGCTTGCCGTCCTCATCGTTGTCGCGCAGCCGGAGGGTGATGTAGGTGCTGTGCCCGTCGGTGGAGACGTAGGTCGGGTGCTCGCCGTCGTAGACCGACGCGACCCGGACCACCTCGGGGCGATCATCGATACGGTCCAGCACCGCTCGCACCGGTCCGGCCAGCGCGGGCTGGTCGGCCGTGGCGGTCGGGTGTGTGTACAAGATGGTGAGGTCGTCGCCGACCGCCCCGAACGCCTCCTCGATGCGGGCGTGCGCCCGGCTGGACTCGCTGGCGGAGTCGTCGAAGCCGCCGCTGGCCAGCGCCCCGAAGATTCCGGTGCCCCACACCAGCCCGACCGCCACCACGACGAGCGTCGCGGCGAGCACGAACCACCGGGCCCGCACCACGGCCCGTCCCCACCACGCGAACACGGGTCCCCTTCCCCTCGCTGTTCGACATTCGCTGTGCGACATGCGCAGGACGCGATCGATCCGCGGTACACGATCGCATCAGCCGCCGTCGCGGTGCGTTCGCCCCGGGTCGGCATCGCTAAGGTCACACTCATGCCGGCCCGCCCCGAGTGGCCCTCCGCGTCCCCGCCGGTGGCGGCGTCCGACCGTCCCCTGCTCGGCGTGGCCGGATCGTGGGGGGCCGCCGAGATCGAGCTGCACCGTCGGTTCGACGAGCTGCACCAGCTCCTCTACCGCCGGGGTGGGCTCGCCTCGAGCAACGCGGCCGTCGACGAACTGGCCAAGCTGCTGCTGGTCCGGCTGTGGGCGGAGCGGACCGGGGCGGTCGTCACCGACCACCGCGCCGCGTTCGCCGCCGCCCTGCGTGACCCGTCGCTGATGGCCCGCGACCCCGCCGGCCACGCCCACCCGGTGTGGCCGCTGGACGAACCGTTCCGGCTCACCCAGCCGGACGTGCTGGCCGCGGCCGACCAGATCGCCGCCGCCATCGTGACGCAGGCGTCGGCGCTGGACGCGACCGGGGCCGGGCGGGGCATCGACGCGCTCGGCACCGCCTTCGACGCCCTGCTGGCCGGCCGGTACGACCACGCCGGCGGGCTCGGCAGCTACCTCACCCCGAGCGGGGTGGCCCGGATGATGGCCGACCTCGCCGTGCCGCTGGTGACCGCGGACCTGCCCGCCGGGGCCGGGGCCGGCTCGGACGGGTCGATCCCGGCGCCGGGCTTCGGCGACCCCTACTGCGGCACGGGCCGGTTCCTCGTAGCCCTGCTCGCCGCCCTGCCCCCGGACCATCCGCTGCGGATCGCCGGGCCCTTCGGGGCCGACGTCTCCGCCTCGGCGGTCGCCAAGGCAAGGGTCAACCTGCTCCTGTACGGCGTTCGGCACCCTCTCGTGTGGACGGTCCGCGACTCGGTGACTGACTCCACTGTGGACTCGCTGGTCGGCCGGGTGCCCCTGATCCTCACCAACCCGCCGTTCGGCGAGGGCCAGTACGACTCGGCCGAGGGCATCGCCCGGACGGCGGCGGTGGCGCCGGCGATCGAGAACCGCACCCGCATCGACCCGAGTCTCGCCGGCCTGGCTCGGGCCCTGACCCTGCTCGCCCCCGGCGGCGTGCTCGGCATCGTGCTCCCGGACGGCGTGCTGCGGTCGGCGCCGGTCCAGTCCCTGCTCGCCGACCCCTCCAGCGGCGTCGAACCGCTCGCCGTGGTTTCGCTCCCGCCGGTCACCTTCGCCCTGTCCGGCACCGTGGCCCGCACCAGCGCGGTGTTCCTGCGCCGCACCGGTGTGGTCAGGACCGGTGTGGTCAGGACCGGTGTGGTCAGGAAGGACGCCCTGTTGACGTCTGGTGCCCAACAAGGACGCCTTCCTGACACGAAGAGAGTGGTGCTGGCGCGGGTGGGGCACGTGGGGTACGTGACCCGGGCCGGAAAACCGGCGCCGGACCCGGCCGGCGACGAGCTGCCCGCCGTGGCGAGGCTCGTGCACTCGTCGCTGGACACCGCCGCCGGCGGCGCCCCGGCGGTGGTGAGCGAGTCGCCGCTCGTGGCGGTCGTCGACCGGGACGAGCTGCGGACCCTGGACCCGGCCCGCCTCGACCCGGCCGCCGTGGCTGCCCGACGGTCGCTCATCGACGCCGGCGGGGTGCGGCTGGCCGAGTACCTGACCGCCGTCACGCCCCGGCGGTGCCGGAGCGTCACGAGCCCGTTCGTCTCGGTCCTGCACATCGATGACCTCGGCACGGTCGACTGGCACGCAGCCCGCCGCTACACACCCGTCACGGCCGGAGTGCTGGCCGAGCCGGGCGAGCTCATCGTGAGCCTGCTCAACCCCGCCCAGCTGCGGGCCGCGGTCATGCCGCCCGGCGAGCCGGTCCAGGTCTCGGCCGAGTTCGGCGTGTTCCGGTCCACAGTGGACCCATACGCGGTGCTGGCGCTGCTCTACTCCCCCGCGGTGCGGGCCCAGTTACGGCCGCTCGGCACCGGCACCTCCAGCTCGCGCCGCCGGATCAGTCCGGACGACGTGCTGGGCCTGGTCGTCCCCAAGCTCGAACCGTCCACACTGGACCGGATCGCCGCGACCGTACGTGCGGCCCACCAGCAGATCACCGCTGCCCGCGCCACGCTGCGGGACGCGTACGACCGTCACTGACGGCCGTGATCCACCCCCGCCCACCGCGGGCGCACGCGAGGGTGGCTGTGCGCCACCGGCCCACGGCCACCTCATCGCTGCGCAACCCGGCCCGATCCATCACGACCGGGATCGGTCGCCGGTCAGGCCAGCACGGCCTGGTACGTCGAGATTTCACATTGCGGGGAACTCGGCGCCACCGCCCAACTGGTCCACTCGATCGAATGCGAGAACGGCCGCTGCACGTAGGGACCAGCTTCCTCGGGATGGGTACCGACCCAGCAGGTGTGCCCGCCCTTCGGGCTGTAGCCCAGAACCACGGCCTGCTCAGGAGCACCAGGATATTGCGTGTAGTGGTCGATTGGATCGCCGCCGGCTTCTTGGTAGCGATCAGAGTCGTGTTCTCGATATGCGCGACGGGGACCCGACCGGAACAGGCGACGCTGCCGCGGTTGCGGATGGTGAAGGAGAACGAGCGCGACTGACCGGGCTTCCGCTCGTACCACACCCGGGCGAGTTCCAGCGTGCAACCAACCGTCGTCGTGCGGATGCCAGCCAGCCACTCCAGGTGGTCCCGGGAGTCGTGCAGAACGAACGGGCGCGACGTCTGGCCGGGCTGGAGGGTCTCCGTGACCCCGGCCTCGAAGAGGGGCGGCGTCGCTACGATCTTCACCCGGGTGGTACACGTCTTGTCCGACCGGTTCCGGAGCACGTACTTGTACCGGTCTCCCGTGTCGGTCGTGTACCACGCCCTGGGCATGTCGAACGTGCAGCCCGCGCCGCTGGGGACCAGCCACACGGTGAGGATGTGCCCGCGCCACTCATCGTCGATGGTGTGCTCTCGGCACGTACGGTGGTGAGACGGCGCATCGCGCGACAGCTCGACCGTGGGCGTGACCAGCCGGCAGGTGCACGAAGGCACCGCCCCAATGACGGCGACGAGTGGCGCGAGAATTCGTCGACACAAAAGCAAGAATATATACAGACAGGAGCGAGGCGTGTCAACGCGGCCGTCCCGCGTCGCCGGCACGTCCAGATCGCGAAACCGGGCCGGTCCCGCCGGCTGGCCTGGTCGCCCCAGGCCCGATCCGTCCACACTGGACCCGCTCGGCGCAATACGCACGCAGGGCGACCAGCCGGCCACCCTGCGTGCGCCCAACGACAGTCCGTACTATCAGGCCGGGATCAGGCTGATGCTCGCTGAACTCTCCTCGACCAGGTACGCGCCCCACGCAGTCGCCAGGATTGATGACCCGGCGGGCAGCGTGGCTCCGGCCGGCAGCGCGACCCGCAGGGCGATCGTCACGGTCTGGCCCGCGTCCGGCGTCGCGATCAGCAGGCTGTGCCGTGGCCCGTCCACCGAGGTGGCCAACCCCTCGACCTGGATGGAGATCGGGGCGGACGTCGCCACGTCGAGACGCATGAGCCGTGACGAACTGGGACCGTCGTTGCGAACCGTGACCTCGACCGTCTGCGCCGGACCACCGGGGGTGAGCCCGAGGCCCGGAGCCGATGTCGTGACCGTTACCCCAGGCAGCCCCTCGTTGCCCACGTCGACGTGGTCGACCCGTTCGAACCCTGAGCCACTCCACCGGTAGCGATCAAACGCGATCGACAGGATCTGGATCCGCGGCGAGCTGACCAGCGCCAAGCCCACGTCGACCTCACCATCCCGGTGCACCTGCAGGGTGGTCACCATGGTGCCCTGCCCGCCGGTGATCGGCCCGAGCACGCTCCGCGCCGGGCCGGAGTAGGCGAGCACCTGCGTCGATTTTTCACCGTGGTTCCCGACGAGCGCGGTGCAGGTCAATGCGACGACGACATCCGCGTTACCGTCCCCGTCGACGTCACCGAAGGCGGCCACGTCCATCACGAGCTGGCCGCCCGAGTCCACCGAGCCGAAGACCCCGTCCTGGAACTGGACGCGACCGCTCGGGCATCCAGCGAGATCAAACGCCGGGACATCGAAGGCGGCGTTACGGAGTTGCGCCGACGGCGTCAGGTCGGCCAGCGCGGTCGTAGGTATGGGGCCGGTGGTGACGGACGTGGACGGCGTCGGCCCCGTCGTGACCGACGTGGACGGCGTCGGCTCCTGGCCGGGAAGGCCGCTTCGGGGGAGCCAGCCAGCGACGACCGTCGCCGCGCCGGCGAGCACCAGGACAACGGCGGCCGCCGCCGACCAGACAGCCAGGCACCCGCGGCGGCGCCGATCCGCCTCCGCCTGCGCGGCCGCCAGCCCGGGCAGCCTACTCGTATCGCGCACGAAAGCCTCCAACTCCGTAAACGCGGAGGCCAGCTCATCGAATTCACGCATGGCCGACCTCCGATCTCGGTTCCTTGAGGGCGGCGGCGAGGGCGGTGCGACCCCGGTGCAGTCGCTGCTTGATGGTGTTCTCCGACACTTGTTCAAGCTCAGCGATATCCGCGAGCGACATGTCGGCCAGGTAGAACATGACCACCACCCGTCGCTGGACCGGCGGGAGGGTCGCCAACGCCCGGACCAGCACCACCCGGTCCGGTGAGGGTTCCGGAACGGGTTCTTCCCGCAGGCGTACGGAGAGGCGCTGGGCTCGACGGTTCCGCCGCCAATCGGACGTGGCGAGGTTCCACGCCACCCGCCGCACCCAGGCCACCGGATCGTCATATTTCGAGATCCGAGACCATCGGGACACGAGCCGGACGAACGCCTCCTGCACGAGATCCTCGGCGAGGGCCAGGTCTCTCGTGTAAGCGTAGAGCTGGGCCACGAAGCGGGTGCTGTGCGCCTCGTACAGCTCGTTCAGGTCAGCGCCCCCGGCGGTGTGGGAACGGCGCCCCCCGGTGCCGTCCGGCGGTGGGCTCATCGTGGCGTCTCTCCTGATCGCATGACGGTCATTGACGACACGCCCGGAACGAGGGCCAGGTTACGCAGCGATTCGCCGGCCCCGGCACCTCACCCGCGGCCCGCTCACCCATCCACATCGGACAGAATCGCCGCGACCGTACGCTGGGCTCTCCAGCCGCCGGGCGCCGCGCGACAGACTGCCCACGACAACCAGTGACCGGTCAGACATACAGAGCCGCCCAGCCGCTGCTCTGTTTCAGGTCCGTCGAGTAGGTGGACGCCACGACGTTGGAACCCGCGGGTAGTGTGGCGCCCGCGGGTGCAGCGACCTGTAGGGCGACGGTGACGGCCCGGCCCGCCTCCGGCGCAGCGATCACCAGATCGTGCCGGCTCCGGCCCGCGGCACTCGCCAATCCCTCGACCTCGACGGTGACCGGCTCGGGGGCGACGATGGTGAGCTGGAACGGACGGTCGGAGGCCGGACCATCGTTGTGGACGGTCACCACGACCGTCGTCGCAGGCCCGCCCGGAACGAGTTGGACGGCCGTGGGCTCAGCGGTCACCGCCACGGCAGGCAGCGAGCCGGCGCGGACATCGGCGCGGTCGACCAGGTCGAACCCTGAGCCGGTCCACCGGTAGTGACTGAACACGATGCTCTGGACGGGATCGGTCTGCACCATGCCCAGCTCAACGTCACCATCGGAGCGCACCCAGAGACTGTGCACAGTGGTCAGACCCCCGGTCGGGACCGAGCCGAGCAGGGTCAGCGCCGCGCCGGAGTAGGCGACCACCTGAGTCCCGAAGATGCCGTGCTCGCCAGTGGCGGGGCCGCACCTCAGCGCGACAAGGACATCATCGCGGCCATCCCCGTCGATGTCGCCCACGGCCGCGTACTCCATCAGCACGCCACCGTCGGACGAGACGAAGGACGCATCAACGAACGGAAGGCGACCGCTCGGGCACCCGGCGAGGTCGAAAGCCGGGACATCGATGGTGGCGTTACGGATCCGGGTCCGGCGGTGTCATGTCGGCCAGGACGGTCGCGGGGACCGGGGTGGTGACGGACGGCGGCGGCTCCGTCGTGGTGACGGACGGCGACGGTGACGGCTCCAGGCCGGTGACGCCACCGCGGGGAAGCCAGCCAGCCACGACCGTAGCCCCGCCGGCCAGCACCGCGGCAGCGGCCGCCGCCGACCAGGCCGCCAGGCGCCCGCGGCGACGCCGGTTGGCCTCCGACTCGGCCGCCGCCAACCCGGGCAGCCTGGTCGTTTCGCGCACGAAAGTCTCCAGTTCGGCAAAGGCGGAGACCAGCTCATCCGGCTCACGCATGGCCGACCTCCGATTGCGGATCCCTGAACATGGCTGCGGGCGGCCCGGGCCCGGTGCAGGCGCTGCTTGACCGCGTTCTCCGAAACGCGTTCAAACTCGGCGATGTCGGTGAGCGACATGTCGGCCAGATAGAACATGACCACGGCCCGCCGCTGCACCGGCGGCAGGGTGGCCAGGGCCCGGACGAGCATCACTCGATCCGGTGACGGCCCGGGCAGGTGCTCCTCGCGGGCCGCCGTTGCGAGACGACGCGCCCGGCGCGCCCGGCGCCAGTCCGAAGTGGCGAGGTTCCACGCCACCCGCCGGATCCACCCGACCGGATCGTCATAGGTCGACACCTTCGACCACCGAGGCACGACCCGTACGAACGCCTCCTGGACGAGGTCCTCGGCGAGGCCCAGATCCCCGGTGTACGCGTAGAGCTGCGCCACCAGCCGGGTGCCGGCGGCCCCGGGGCCACCGGCCCGCGGTCCGGTCGCGCCCGCTCACCGCGGCGCCCGCCGCGCTACGGCGGCCCCGCGCATTGCTCGCAGGTTCCGCTCCGGCGAGCGGCGCTTCACCGCGTAGTACTGCAGGTCCTGGACACTGGGTCGCTCCACGCGCGGAAGAGTGAGGTGACGGCGACCATGACCGCGCCGGATCGCTCGACCTTGGCCGAGATGGCGCCCCAAGCCAGGGCGAAGGTGCGGGCGGTCATGCCGGCCGGCTCGTCGAACGCCTCGGCCCGGCCGCCGATCGTCACCGTGACCCGGCGCTGTGTGGTGTCAGGCGCTTGTTGAGGCAGTGTCGGCGACCGGTTCGTCGGCGCGGCGAGCCCGCAGGGTGCGGCCGACGCTGGTCAGGCAGCGACCGGTCGCCAGGTCGAAGCGCCAGCCGTGCAGTTGGCAGGTGAGCGTGCCGTCGTCGGCGATGCCGAACCGGCTCAGGTCCGCCTTCAGGTGCGGGCAGCGTCGCTGCACTTCCCAGTCGATGCCGGTCGTCCGGTCCCGCAGGGTGATGCTCTCGTTCTCGACGGCCTTCTCGTGCTCGTCGTACCACCCCTCGGCGTACTGCAGCCGCTCCTCGGAGAGGCACTTGAAGAACGAGTAGATGTACTCGTTGTACTGCCCGATCCGCGCGGCCGAGAACCGGCAGCTCAGGAACAGCGAGTTGACCCAGTCCACCTCGCCGGAGGCGAGCAGATTCTCCACAAGGGACTGTCGCGTGCGGAACCGGTAGCGCACCTTCTCGTCCGCCGCGGGCCGCACCTGTTTGGCCGGGAAGTCGATCAGGATGGACTGCGTCACGGTCTGGTTGTCGTCGGCCAGCAGGTCGAGGCGAACCGGGCCGCCCACGCCCTTGGCCAGGTAGATCGACTCCTCCAGCAGGGGCTCGACCCGGCGCTTGAGCTCCGCAAGTACGTCGATCTCTGGATGGCTCCACGAGGCCTTCGCCGCATCGATGATCGTACGCTTACGCGCCTGGTACTCCCGCAGGTACTGCTCCTTGTTGGCGAAGAACTCCTCCAGGTCCGGAACCGGGTGCGTGACCGTGCAGTCGTCCGCGGTGAGCGTGGCGACGGAGCCCGGCAGCAGCACCACCGCGTTGTTCCGGCCGAGGGCCCGGTACTCGCGCAGGAACACGGACTGGTCGGGGAAGATGTTGCCCTCGTCGCCGAAGATGTCGTTGAACTGCCACAGCTCGTCGTCGAGGAAGCACGGCGGGCCGGCGATCGGGAAGACCCAGCTCGCCTTGAGATCATCGATGTAGCGCCAGGTGCGGTCGAACTGCCGCTCCCGCTTCTGCTTGCCGAACGCGGTCTTCGCCGCCTCCGGCAGCTCGTACACCATCGGGTACCAGATCGCGCCCGAGAACTGCAGCATGTGCGCGTGCACATGGCCGAGTTTGGCGAACTCCGACAGGTCGGCCGGGCGCGCGTCGTTCTGGTTGAGCAACCGGATGCCGTCGTACTCCACCCACAGCGACGAGTCACCGATCGGCCCGTCCGTCGGCGAGGTCAGGGCCTGAATCATGATCTTCAGGCCGCCGTCGAGCTCGACCACCTCGTTGCTGACGGTCTTGATGAACTTCGTGAAGCCCACCTCGCGCAGCTCGTCCTCCATCTCGCTGGTCGGAAAGGCCGGCAGGAGGACGGTCGCCTTCTTGTCGACGAAACGCTTGAGGTGCTCGTGGTCGAAGTGGTCGCGGTGCAGGTGGCTCACGTACAGGTAGTCGACCTTGCCCAGGGTCTCCCAGTCGAGCTCGGAGTTGTCCGGGAAGGGGAACCACGAGGCGAAGTACGCCGGGTTCACCCAGGGATCGGTCAGGATGCTCCCGGCTGGGGTGTCGATACGCATGCTGGCGTGTCCGGTACCCGTGATCTGCACGACCCGAAACTATCAACACGCCAGGCCGCGCAGGTCCGGGTGGCCCCATGCGTCGCCCGCTCCAGCCAGGTCCCCGCCAGCCGGACAATCCCCGGCAGCCGACATCCCCTCCGGCCAACGTCCCGTCCAGCCGGACACCCCCGGCCCAGGGGGACATGGACTGTGCCAGACTGAATCGGCGAGATCACCGCGCGAAGGGAAGGGACAGACGTGGCAGGCAACCAGTCGCCGGCACCGGCAGAAGTACAGCGGAGCCTGCAGAGCGAGGAGCGGACGCACGGCGCCGGAGCGGTGGCCCACGCGACCGGTCACGGCGAGGTCGAACACCACGAGGCCGGCCACGACGAGCCCGTGGTGGCGCCCGACCAGCTCAAGCCCCCGCCGTTCCGCCGGCTCACCCTGTTCGCCGCGCTCCTGACGGCAGTGTTGCTGCCGCTCATGGCCTTCGTGGGCAACCACCAGGGCAACGTGGAGAAGGTCTGGCTGGTCGGCATCGCCGCGCTCATCGTGATCGCGATCATCGCCGACTTCTTCCTCCGCAAGGCGGGCCTGCGCAACTGACCGCCTGGGCCAGGCCGACAACCGCCCAAAGCCCAGCCGGCAACCACCTGCCGGCTCAGCCGACGCTGGAGCGCTCCCCGCCCGGGGTAGCGCTCCAGTTCCCGCGTACGGCCTTGCTCGACCAGGTCGCTCCCCGGCTGGCGGCCGGATCACCAGGCACGAAACACCGATGCCCCGCACCCATCAGGGCCCGGGGCATCGGTGACAGACGTACGACTTACCGCCGGACGAGCTCGCGGACCTCGCGCAGGGCCTGGTTGACCTCGGCCTCGAAGTAGCCGCCCGGCACCAGGCTGAACTGGTTCGGGTCGAGCTCGGCCTCGCTGATCGGCATACCCGACCGACCGGACAGCGACGCGATGATCGCGTCGAAGAGCCGGTTGACCTGCACCGCGTCGTAGCCGCTGCCGAACCGGCGGGCGGTGAAGGTGCGCCGCAGCGCGTCAATGCGCTGCACGTCGGCCGGGTGCACCGCGCCGGGGACGTGACCGCCGGGCGCGCCACCGGCCGGACCGCCGGCGTCGAACCGCATCTCGTGGGTCATGTCGACGCGACCGCGGCGGCCGGCGTACTCGCCACCGTACGTGCCGTGGTCGGTGTCGTCCGGCCGCGGCGGGTACCCGGCGGGGCCCATCGGTGGCGGCGGCATTGGCCTGCCACCCATCGGCGGGGCCGACATCGGACGCATCGGCGGCGCCGACATGGGCCGCATCGGCGGCGCCGACATCGGACGCATCGGCGGAGCGGACATGGGCCGCATGGGCGGGGCCGACATGGGCGTCGGGGCCATCATCGGCGGCATCATGCCCGTGCCGACCATCGGGCCCCCGGCCATCTGGGGCACCGGCGTCAGCGGCCGGGTCGGCATGGGCGGCCCGGGGATCGGCGAGCGCCGGATCTCGACCGGCTCGTCGCGCAGCGGTGGCCGAGTGACCCCCTGGCGGGCGAAACCGCCCGTGCGCTCTTCGAGCTCGCCGAGCTGCCGCTCAACCCGGTCCAGGTGCAGGTCGACCTGCCACTCGTCGTACCCGCCGAACCGGACGCGGAACACGACGTCGTGGACCTCCTGCGCGGTCACGGGCGCGCCGATCGGCTCACCCTGCAGTGTCGCCTCGACGCGGTCCAGGAACGCGTCGACCTCGTCGACCTTGTACCCGCGCCGCAGCGCGCGCCGCCGGAACCGTTGACCGTGACTCGTCACCGTTTCGCCTTTCCTCCCGGCCCCCGTGAGTCCGCCCACCCAGACTGCACGAGTCTGCCAGTTCTGCCAACAGGATCTTGCACGAGGCTGCGCGTTTGCGCCACTGAAGCTCCAGTATCGATCACGGACCCCACCCCGCGGGCGGGCCCCTGACCGGCCAGCGAGTACGACGACCGGGTGGGCTCGCTGGCGGCGAGCTGCCCACAGGCGCCATCGATCTCCCGCCCCCGGGTGTCCCGCACGGTCGTCGCCACCCCAGCGGCGCGCAGCCGCCGGACGAACTCCCGCTCCACCGGCTTGGTACTCGCGTCCCACCGCGAGCCGGGGGTGGGATTGAGGGGGATCAGGTTGACGTGCGCGAGCTTACCGGCCAGCAGGCGACCGAGCAGATCGGCCCGCCAGGGCTGGTCGTTCACATCCCGGATGAGCGCGTACTCGATCGACACACGCCGCCCCGAGCGCGCGGCATAGTCCCACGCAGCCTCGAGCACCTCGGCGACCTTCCAACGCTCGTTGATGGGTACCAGTTCGTCGCGGAGGTCATCATCCGGCGCGTGCAGGGAAAGCGCAAGAGTCACCGGCAGGTTCTCCTCAGCCAGCCGGTGGATGGCCGGAACCAGCCCAACGGTGGAGACCGTGAGGTGCCGAGCCGACAGCCCGAGCCCTTCGGGCGGGGGCGCGATCAGCCGCCGCACCGCGGCCACGACCCGGGCGTAGTTCGCCAGCGGCTCGCCCATCCCCATGAAGACCACATGGGACAGTCGCGACGGGACGGTGCCACCCGCGCCGCCGCCGTGCCCGGACGACAGCACGCCACTGGCGGCGACCTCGGCAGCCCGCACGACCTGATCGACGATCTCCGCGGTCGACAGGTTACGCCGCAGCCCACCCTGCCCGGTGGCACAGAACGGGCACCCCATCCCGCACCCCGCCTGGCTGGACACGCACACCGTCACCCGGTCGGGATAGCCCATCAGCACGCTCTCGACCAGCGAGCCGTCGTGCAGCCGCCACAGGCTCTTGCGGGTGGCCCCGCCGTCACAGGTCCGTTCGCGGACCTGCGTGAGCAGCGGTGGCAGCACGGCGGCCGCGAGGCGATCGCGGTCGGCCCCGGGGATGTCGGTCATGGCGGCGGGATCGCGCACCAGCCGACCGAAGTAGTGCCGCGAGATCTGGTCCGCGCGGTACGCCTTGTGCCCCAGGTCGGCCAACCAGGCCCGCCGACCGGCGAGGTCGAGGTCCGCCAGGTGCTGGGGCGGCATCGCCGCCCGCCCACGGCCCTGGCCGCCGAGCGCCTCGACCGGCCCACCAACCGTCACGTCCGTTGGGGGCGTGACGGCCTCGGCGGGCAGTACGGGCAGGGCGGTCGTGGGCATGACGCCGACCATCTTCCCATGCCCGTGCATCCGCACAGCCACCCTGGGTCACCCGACCCGGTCGGGACGCCGGTCGACCCGGCGCTTACCGGTCCCGCCCATCGACCGGGAGGTGCGGTCGGTCACGGTCACGCGGTCAGCCCACGGGGACCAGGAACGACAGGAGCGCGTAGCCGACCGGCACGGCGAAGAGGATCGAGTCGAGGCGGTCCATCGCCCCGCCGTGCCCGGGCAGGAGCGAGCTCATGTCCTTAATGCCGATCGCCCGCTTCACCATCGACTCGGCGAGGTCCCCGACGACCGAGGCGAGCGCCACCGCCAGGCCGAAGACCAGCCCCCACCACAGGGCGACGTCGAACATCAGCGTCAGCACGATGGCGCTGCCCACGGCGGCCGCGCCGAGCGAGCCGCCCAGGCCCTCCCACGACTTCTTCGGGCTGATGGAGGGCGCCATGGGGTGCCGGCCGAACTTCACCCCGACGACGTAGCCACCCGTGTCGGTGAGCACGACGGCGATCAGGGTCGCAAGCACGCGCAGGTGCCCGTCCTCGGGCCGGGCCAGCATCGCCGCGAACCCGGCGAGGAACGGAACATAGACGGCTATCAGGGCGGCCGTGGTCACGTCGATGGCGTAACCGTCGGTGCCGTGGGCGAACCGCCAGACCATCACCGCGACGACCGTGACGACGAGGCCGAAGGTGAGGCCCTCAATGCCGCCCCACCAGGCCAGCCCGGTCATCAACAGGCCGCCGGCGATCAGGGGTACCAGCGGCGGGTTGG
The DNA here is from genome assembly GCA_019690055.1 of Micromonosporaceae bacterium. Classification (GTDB taxonomy): domain Bacteria; phylum Actinomycetota; class Actinomycetes; order Mycobacteriales; family Micromonosporaceae; genus DATBGZ01. The sequence continues at coordinate 480 of JADGGF010000011.1, read as the reverse complement.
CCCCGGTCCGCTGGAACGCCCGGACCAACTCCCAGATCCCCACGCCGACCCCGAGCGCGATGAGCCCGAGGAACGCCGGCCGCCAGATGAACAGCGAGCCCAGCGCGACGGCACCGAGGCCGAGGCCGATCCCGATCGCCGCCGGCAGGTTCCGGCCACCCTTCGGCGGGGGTGGCGGTGGTTGCTCGTCCAGGCCGCCCGGGTAGGCGCTGGCGTCGGCGGCGGGCGCCGGCCAGCCGGCCGATGGTTCGGCGCCGTTCTGCCGGCCGGGTGGGGCGGCCTCGTCGAGGGAGAGCCCGGAGGCGACGTAGACCGGTTCGGCCTCGTCGGCCAGCGACGGCCCGGCGGGGGCCGGGGCCGCGCGGTAGCTGGTGTACGTCTCCGGCGCGTAGCTACCGGGCATGGGCGGGCCCTCCGGTCGGGACGGGCTCCCCGGCAGGGGCGGCGGGGCGTCGGCCGGGGCCGGGTACACCGCCGCGG
>JADGGF010000403.1 GCA_019690055.1 Micromonosporaceae bacterium | reverse complement strand
GCCTGGGACCAGAACCGAACCGCCGACCCCCGCCTGATCGCCTACCCGAGCACCACACCCCTACCGAACACTGTGACAGGAAAGATCATCACCAAGCTCCACACCCGCCTCGTCCTGCACTACTAGCCCGACCAGGCTCCCGGCCCGCGTCAGACCTCACGGTCGGCCGTCAGGGTGATCGCGTCGATGGTCTTCCACACGTACGTTCGCTGCTCACGCCACATCTCGACCAGTGACAGCGAGGACACCACGACATCGACCGTTCCGACTGAACGAAGACGCGCGACTACGTCGATGACCGGTGCCGCCGGGATAGGCGCATTGTTGTAGGCGACGCTGACGTGGGGCACAAAGTCCGCGTCTCCACCTATCGATGCCTCGCCGTAGACACTGGCGACTGCGGATCGTAATGCCTCTCGCACCGCGCGGACAGGACCGTGGGGTCCGACGCTGAGGCGAACGGCCCCCGTGGAGCCGGCCAATGGCCCGACTGTCAACTCAAGCGGCGCCGTTCCGGTCAGGGCACTTCGCGCGGCGGCGACGACGTCGCGCAGTTGGCCGGGCGTGGTGTCTTCACTGGCCCGGACCCGCTGCATCGTTACGTGCAGACTGCCGACTGGTACGAAGTCGAGTGTGGCCAGGCCACGCAGGCCGTCCTGACAGCGCAGCGCGAGCGCGTGGACGAGCGGGTCACGGTCGAAGGTGATCAGCCAGTAGTACCAGCGGCGCCCTCTTGTCCAGCCTGGGCGGTCCCAATGGTTGTCCAGCATCGTGAGGCTGCGGTATCTCCGCCAGTCCTCTTCGACGTAGGCGTAGTCGGGCCCGAAATCATTAGGACGGGCAGTCGCGCTCATACGCCGTCGGACCGATCGAGCCAGGCGCGGGCCTCATCCACAAAATCCTTCACGCCCCGGTGACGCGACCAGCGCTGCAGGCTGCCCAGGAACCCCCGCGTTCGCTGCTCGATCGACTCGATCCGGTGACCGTCGCAAGCCCGCATCGCCTCGCGGGCCAACTCCATCGCCTGCTCGATGTCAGCGCGTGGCGCTGGTGCACGCACAAGGGCATCCGCCATGTCCAAGCGGACCAGCGACTTGCTCCATCGCGAGGCGGACTGATCAACGATATCGCGGCATCGATCAGCGTGACGCAACACCTCATCAGTTGCGCCGAGCGCAAGGTAGGCTGTCGCGGCGTTCGCAGCGACGCGGGCTTCGCTGTAGAGGCCGAACGAGATGCACGAACTCATCCCCGGCTCGGGCGCGAAGCCGGCCAGCAGGTCATACGCCTCACCCACCGCAACCTCGACTGCCCTCCGGTCCCCGAGCCGGCCGTAGGCGCGGGCCTCGCCGTTAACCGCGAGCCGCACAGCCTGTGGACCGCGACCGGCGTACCGTCGCCCATCGGCCGCGTACCGCGCCGCCGCCCGATAATCGCCCGCGTAGTACTCCGTGAAGCTCTGGGTACCCCGAATCCACGCCCGCAAGTCGTTATCATCGGCATAATCAGCCAGTTGAAACGCCTCGACGGCATACGCTCGGGCTGTGCCGAATCGGCCCAAGTTAACCGCCATGTAGCTGAGCAGCGCCGAGAGCTGAGCAGCCGCCACGATCAGCCGGTGTCGTAGCTGTGGGCGTGCCCACGTCGTCAACAACGGCTCGATCCAACGTCGCTGATCCACCACATCGGGCGCTAGCACCCGAGGCCCGTCCTGCTCGTATCGGGCCACTACGTCATCGATGTACAGGTCAATTGCGTCGAGCAGCACGTCATCAACAGGTGACTTACTGCGTCCCTTAACCCTGGCCAGGATCGATGCAGGCGTCTCAACCGGTTCGGACATCTCCGGCAGGACCTCGCCCGAGACCGGGGCAGCGATACGCTTCGGCGGCTCGAGTACGGCACTTTCGCCAGCGGCCACCTGGGTAGCGCCAGCGCGAGGCGCCAGCCCCACCACCAGCCGACAGCGATCCGGCATGCCCAAGCCATCGGCTATGCGCTCAATCAACTCGAACTTCTCGACAGCGTGATCACCTCTCATGATCGACCCGACTCGAGCTGGCGTCAGTCCAGTCGTAACCGCGATCCGCAGCTGGCTCGCGCCAACCCATCGCCGTAGCAACAAGAACAGAGCCTTGAAGTCACGGGCCTTGAGCGCACGAAGCACATCCTCGCGTTCCCAGAACTCTGTCGGGACCGTCAATGGGTGCATAGCGCCACCGGCCAATATCAACTCCGTTCAAGGCGACGTGCGATGCGCTTCTACGTCGCTCGATTCTACCGGACCGAGCCCGTCCCGCTCGGCGGCAAGCCGCTCACCAGCCGCGCGACACCAACCGCCGTGGACGGCGCAGCTCGACCGACGTCGATGCCATTCCTGCCGGTGCCGCCAAGATCCTCAAACGTACCTACCGGCCTGAACGATCCTCATGGTGCCAGTCCCACGCCGCTTGGCAGATCGAAAAGGGATCTGTCTCAGGCGGGGCGCTGAGCAGTGGGCCGGGTCCGCGGCAGGTCGAGTTCGTCCTTGATCGACTCCGCCATGGCGGCCAGCAGTTGCGCCTGCCGCCGTCCCGACTCGGTTAGCCGGTGCACCGGATGCCCCAAGCCGTCATCGACGCACTCCACCAGCCCTTGCCGGACCAGCCGGTCGCGGGTACGAACCACTGTCGAATCGGACAGCCGCCGGCCGCAGTTCAACGTCATCTCGTTGGCTAGTTGCCCGTACCGTAACGGCCCCGCCGCCGCTAGTGTGGCGATCAGGAACGCGTCCCACTCATGCGCGAACAACCGCTGAATGCGGCGCAACCGCGCAAAAAGGAAGTCCACGCAACCACCCCCGTCTCGGTCGACTCCGTGGGACGGACGCAGTGACCACTTCAGACGATCGTTACGGATCGTGTCAAGACCATAGCGATTGCCAGATGGTGCGAATGGGGCGCGAACCGGGCAAGTCGGCGCGAGTCCGAGTTGTGACAGCCGTCGTTATCTCCGAATATGTGAGTTTTACTCACGTTTGCAAGGCCGAAGCCTTACGCCGCGCCGCCGGTCGCGTCGTAGGCGCGCGCCCAGTCCTCGATCTCAACTAGTCGGCTGTGCAGGGCCCGCCCACCCGGGGTGAGTGTGACCAGTGGTGGCCGGCCGGGAATGGGGTTGAGCCTCACCCTGGCCGCGCCCAGAGACACCAGGCATCGCACCGCCCGGAATACGGCGGTCGGCCGGTCCTTGCGGGAGAACGGCGGACGGTCATGTACCAGGTCGTCGAGCACGTCCAGCGCCAGCGGCGTGCAAATCAGGTCGCGCACTTTAGCGAGGGCGTCCAACCCCACACGAGACAACTACGCTCTCCAATGTCGCGGCCGGAACGCCCCGTTTGAGGCCCTCGCGACAGTGTGCGGTCGCCTCGCCGCCGCTGCAAGAGACTCCAGCACATTGCTCCACGACCAGCCGGCGAGGTCGCCCACATAGCTGCGCCACTCGCCAGCAGGCGGTGCCGTCCGAGGAGCAGGGCCAATTCCGGTCCGGCGGCGTCGGGCCACCGCCGGACACCCAGGCTGGCATGTCGCAGTGTGATCAGCGCGGCAACCCTGCTTGCGCCACGCAATCACGCCGCGCGAGTACAAGCCGCGATTGCGTGGTGTGCTTGCCGCTTTGTCGTGGCGGAGGACTCAATGAGTGCATGAAGCTGAACACCAGGATCTGTCGCATTCACACCGTCGAGGGGGGACGCGTGCGGCGCAGAGGACTGCTCGTGGCGAGCCTAGCGATGGTTATGCTGCTCGCCGCCTGCGGTTCCAACGGGCCCGGGTCGGCACCGGGCACCGAGCCGACGACCGGTACCACATCTACCCAAACGCCGCCGTCACCGGGTGGTGACGCCGGCGGGGCAGCGACTGGCCTGGACGCCTACCGGGGCATGTGGCAGGCCTACCAGGAAGCAATCGCCATTCCTGACCCCGACTACCCCGAGCTCGCCCGCTACGCGCAGGGTGACGCCTTACGGGTACTCATCAGCGGGGTGACATCGGTGCGGGATCAAGGGCTGGTCGGGGTCGGCGAAGCAGTGCTCAACCCGCGGGTGGTTGCGGAGCTGTTCGCCCTGACGCCGCCACAGGTCAAGATTGACGACTGCATCGATACGTCGCACACGCATCTCGTGAAGCGGGATGGCTCGCCGTATGAAGACCGGCCAGGCGGTCGGCGGTCCGTCGAGGCCACGGCGGTTCAGCTGGACGACGGCACATGGAAAGTAGCCGAGTTTGTGCTGCACGAGGTCGGCACCTGCTGACGGAAGAGGTAAGCAATGTCCACGGGGGTTCGGAGGACGATCACGGTAGTCGTCGCCGTGATGGCCCTGGTAGCCGGCCAGTCGTCGGCTGCATGGGCCGATGGCTTCGACCCGGTCAACTGTGTACAGGAGCCGACCAACCCGCAGTGCATTGTCGAGGTTGGCACGCCGGGTGGGTCGAGCGGTGGGGGAG